>JBGVKA010000189.1:0-2303 GCA_045129715.1 Eubacteriales bacterium
CAAATCCTTGCACTATATCGACGAGGACGATTACGATGAGCTCCCAGAGGTAAAGCCCTCGCACTATTCAAGCGTTAAAAAGGAAAATAACACGGCAGCATCGAGCAAGCCGGAAATTAAGGATTAAAAACGACAGAAAGGCTTTTATATATAATGTTAAAGGAAATAATTGCAACAGGTAAAGACATCAACATTGCTAAAGAAAATGCAAGAGCGGCACTCGGTGCAGGACCTCTTGACGACGTAAATTTTGAGATATTGGATCTTGGAAGCCGTGGCTTCCTTGGATTTATGGCAAAGCCCGCTAAGGTAAAGGCAACGATGGAGATTCCCGACGTTCACGAGCCCCGTCAGAGAAAGGAGCGTCCCGTACGCGAGAAGAATGAGGGCGAGAACAAGGAAAAGAAGAATAACAATAACGGCGCAAAGAAGAACAATAACAACAAGAAGAACGATAACAAGAAGCAGAGCGCAAGCACTGAGGCTAAGAAGTCCGAGGTAGTTCCCGAGACCGAGCTTAAGATGGAGCGCCGCGAGGTCAAGGACGGCGAGGATATGTCCTACGAGTTCGTAAAGACCGTTATCGCAGATATCGGACTTAAGGCAGAGGCAGAGCTTTACGCATGCGAGGACGGAACCAGAAGGATCACCATCGTGGGTGAGGAGGCTTCCGCTCTTATCGGTCACCACGGTGACACTCTCGATGCTCTTCAGTATCTTGCAAACCTTGCATCCGCAAGAAAGAATATCAACGGCGAGCGTGACAAGAGCCGCGTTACTCTCGATATCGAGGGATACCGCGCAAAGAGAGAGGAAACTCTCCGTGCCCTTGCCCGTCGTATGGCAGCTAAGGCTCTTCGTAACAGAAGAAGCGTTATGCTCGAGCCCATGACTCCCTATGAGAGAAGAATTATCCACTCCGAGATCCAGAATATCGAGGGTGTTTCCACAAACTCCGTAGGATCCGACAGTAACAGAAAGATCGTGATCTTCCTTACCGATAAGAAGCCTCAGGGCATCTTCGAGGAGGATACCAAACAGACCGTTAACGAGATCGATGCAGTTGAGGTAGCTACCGAGACCGAAGAGACCGCAGTTAGCGAAAACGAATAATATGCTTTTTGAAAAAACAATTGCAGCCATTTCAACCCCACCCGGCAAGGGTGGGGTTGCGGTTATAAGGATATCGGGAGCCGATGCTCTTTCGGTAGCGGATAAGATGTTCGCGCCGAGAGGGAAATATAAGGCGTCCGAGCTTCCCCCGAGAGTGCAGATATACGGAAATATTCTGTACTCAGGCGAGGAGATAGACGATGGACTTATAACCTATTTTCCCGCGCCGAATTCTTACACGGGTGAGGACGTAATAGAGATAAGCTGTCACGGAGGTATGCTCGTTACCGCAAAGGTGCTTGAAAGTGCGCTCATATCGGGTGCTCATCCTGCAGATAGGGGAGAGTTTACCAAAAGAGCCTTCGTTAACGGCAAGCTTTCGCTTACCGAGACGGAGGGGGTGGCAATGCTTCTTGAGGCAGAGAGCGATGCTCAGATCAAGCTTTCTCGCTCCTCGTCGCGCGCAAGACTTAAAAATGCGCTCGGTGAAATAAGAGAGAGGCTCGTATCACTTCTTTCATCGACCTTTGCGAGAATAGATTATCCCGACGAGGACCTCGGTGATTTTACCGACTCCGAGATGCTGAAGCTTATCGACGGGCTCCGCGAGAGCCTCAGAGCTCTCACGGCTACCTATAAAACGGGAAGAGCCGTAAGTGAGGGAATAGCTACGGTAATATGCGGAAAGCCAAACGTAGGTAAAAGCACTCTTTACAATCTTTTGGTAGGCGAAAACGCGGCTATAGTTACCGACATCCCCGGCACAACGCGTGACGTGCTTGAGAAAAAGGCACCTCTCGGAGACGTAATGCTTAGGCTTTACGATACCGCAGGAATAAGAGGCGGAAGCGTTGATACCGTCGAGGCTATAGGTATCGAACGCTCGCGCGAAAAAATAGACACGGCTGAGCTCGTTCTCGCTCTTTTTGATTCCAAAAGGGGACTTGACGGCGAGGATATCGAGATAATCGAATATCTTAACGGTAAGCCGTGCGAAAAAATAGCCGTTATCACCAAATGCGATGAAAACGGCTCTCGTGCTCTTTTCGAGGAGCTTCGGAAAAAGAATTTTGAAAATATAGTTGAGATCGCGAGCGAGGAGCGTTCGTCCGAGACACTTGAAACGCTCACCCGCGAGGTATCCCGACTCTTCACCGATGAGAAGATCACCTTGGGTGAGGATGCCGTGA
>JBGVKA010000190.1:0-12406 GCA_045129715.1 Eubacteriales bacterium
GCTATCATCTCTACCGAGCCCGTCATGGTTCTGAAGAGGTTTATCGATACGGATTTATTGGTAATATTGATATCGCAATCCTTGAAGAGCACGTTTGCGTTAGCCTTACCGCCGGTCGTGGAATACGAATTCACGAGGGCGAAGCCGGTCGTGGCGGTGCTTCCTGCATTGATAGTAACACCGTCAAAGACGATATTGAAGGTCTGGGGATCGGTATCGTCCTTATCTAAGTAAGCCGCAGGGGTTCTTTTATCATCCTTAACGACACAGAATCTTACGAGAGGATCCGCACCGCCCTCGATGGTACCGTTTATAACTCTCACGCCGGTAACGTATCCGTTTGCGGTGGGCTCGCACTTAAGAAGTGCATCCGCGTTTCCTGCGGTTCCCATAGTCACGGTGTTTCCGCCGAGATCCACGGTAATGCTTCCGTTCAGCTTTCCTATATTGTTGGTTCCTGCCGCGTTGGATGCGGTCTGCATATTGTAGTCGGTGCGGAGGTAAATAACCGCGCCGTCCTTAGCGGTCACCGTCGCGAGTGCCATAACGGTAGTGGTAAACTTTGTTCCACCGCCAACACAGGTGTAGCTTCCGTCGGAATTCTTCTTGAATACCACCCAAGGATAAGACTCGGTGGAGGCGTACTCCGCAGGAAGATTTCCGTAAGGAGTGACGAGCGCGACGTCTGCCTTTTCAAGACTGTAGGTGGTCTTGCCGTTTGCGGTCGATACCGCATAAAGCTCCATAAGTCCCTCGTCTCCCGAAATATAGGTCTCATCGGCGAGAGTGCTTCCCTCGGGGACGGTTATCGTGATATAATTACCGTTTTCGCCCTTGTTGAAGTTGATCGAGCTCGAGGTTCCTGCAACGAGGTCATAAACGTTAAGATTTGCCGCGTTATCGGTGATTATCTCGCATCCGTTCACGTTATACGTACCGCTGAGCACCTGACCGCCGTTGTAGTTACCTACGTTAAATAGGGTCATCTTCTTGGTTGCACCCGTAATATCGAATACGCAATCGGTGAAGGTCATTGCGTTATACGCGGGAGCGGCGGAGCTTCCGCTTCTTTCGTAATTATAGGTAACGAGATTTGAGGTGGTAGCACCCTCAGCCAGAGCAAAGGTGATATCCTCAAAGCTGAAATCGTAATGCTTAACGTCGGTGATATCGTAGTTAGACGTCTTCCAGCCAAGAATTCTGACCGCGCCCGCGGAGTTAAGAAGGAGCTTTCCGTTATAGGTGTTAACGAGAATGTGTCCGTTGCTCTTTGCATCCGCGTTATAGAGCATAACGGCAGACTTGTTATCGGTCTCGGAAACCTTTGCTAAGGTCACGGTATGGCCGCCAAAGTCAACGTTAAGTATACCGTTACCCGTGGAAAGATTATCCCACTTTTTCGTGTAGGTGTAATCGCGTCTTACGTAGATGAACCACTCGTCACCTGCCGAATAGGTAGCGAAATAGTTGAGAGCTCCCGAGAGCTGATCGTACGCCTTGTTGAAATCACCCGTCTTATTGAAGATAACTACGGGATAAAGCTCCTCGTTTGCATAGGTGTCGGAAATTATACCGTACGCGGTAACGAGAGGATTGCTCTTTATAGAATAGATAGCGTTGACGCCGTCGGTAGACTCAAGTTCAAACATACCGTACTGATCTGCGAAGGCGGCACCGATATTCTTAAGTATAAAGCTTGAATCGGAGGTGTATATCTTAGTGTACGCGCCGTTTCCGTCGGCTATGAGGTTAAGGGCTCTGTAATCCTCTGCCACGGTCATTCTGACGAAGCTGTCGGTCACTATTTTTCCGCCCTTGACCGTATATTCAACGTCCGCCGCACCGTTAACTCCCGAGAACACCTTCAAGGGATTTTTGGTAAGACGCTTCGTGTCAACGCTGAGGACGGTTTCAACGAGAGAAACGTTGACGTCAGTACCTACGACGGAGCTTGATGCATCGACCATAAAATCGGTAATTCTCGCGCTCGGTGCGGTATAGATATACGCGTTTTCAAATACGATATCAAATACCTTTCCGCTACCGGATGCCGTTCCGTTAAGAGCAATAAGTGAACTATTGTTTACAGAAATCGAACCGTTCTTGAATGTTACGGCGGTTTTCTTCGCATTCGTGCTTGCGTAAGCGTTGATAAGAGGAAGACCTGAATCAAGGTGGATCCTGTATCCGTTCATATCAACGGTGAGAGAAGAAAGCTTCTCATAGCCTACAAAGGCATCCGCCTTGGTGAGACGGTAATTTCCGTTCATCGTCACGGTAGCACCGTCCGTCGCGGCGGAAAGTGCCTCGGCGAGAGTTGCGTATTCCGTACCCGCTACGCTGAATGCGTTTTCGGATGCGGGAGTCTTGTAAGCGTTGTTCTCATCAATGGAGGCTACAAGATAGCACTCGGATGCTTCGATACCGATATCCGTCACGCTCTCGGTTACGCTAAGAGAGGAAACGTAGATGGGTGACTCGTCGCAACCGTCGGGCTGAACGTTGACGGTGAGCTTCTTGATCTGCTCTCCCACGGCACCGAAATCAAGCTCGGTAACCACGTATTCAAAGCTGAATTCAACCCACTCGCCTGCAGAGGTGTAGAAGTTATAGATACTGCCTTCAACGTCTATCGTTCCGTAGTCGAGAGAGGTTGCGCCGTTGAGTCTTACGTTCACGAGTCTTGTCGTAGTGTCATATACTCTTAAGGTTATTGTAAATCTGCGTCCTACGTCGTCAAGCGTAAGAGCGTCACTCTTAATAAGCTTGTTCGTAGTAAACATCTCGGAGGGATACTGATAATAGTAGTGATTTTGAGCCGCGTACTGCTTACTGATTCCGGGAACTATCATCGTTGCCAAGGTTCCGTCGGGAGCGGTAGCATTTGCGGTAAGAGTCACGTATCTTCCCTTTGTTACGGTTCCGAGATATTCGCCGCTGATATCACCAACCGCCTTTGCGGTCTTGAGAAGGAATACAGTCTCGGTCGATGCACTTACGTGCTCGGTAACGTCTATCTCATAGTTTCCCGAGCCTCTGAGATTTACCTTTCCTACGAGCTTTCGGGCGCTTGAAGAATCGGGAGATGCGGCATCGAAGCCCGATACCGTGTAAAGCTCCGCTACGTTTGCCGCCTCGTTATTGACGCGGAATCTAAGGAAGAGCTCGGATGCGTTTGCTACGCTTACGGGCGCGCATACGAAGTAGGTTCCACTCTCGCCCTTAACGGTAGTCATGGGGGAAATGGTCTCGTTTTTGGTAGTGTACTTAGCAACGTAGCTCTCGGGCATACCCTTGCCGTTATCAGCTGAAAGACCTCTGGGAACGGTCAAGGTTATCTCTGTGCCTCCCTGAAGCTTGGTTGCGGGAGTGAATGTCCATTCGGTCTTGCCGTAAGCCGATTTCCAGCTACCTCCGTATACGTTGCCGAGGCTATCCGTGATAACTATTTTTGAAATCTCGGACTCCTCAACGGGGCCTGTGAATTTAACGGTAAAAGCAGAATCTGTCTCTATATTCGCCGTGCCTCTTAGGGGCATAACGTAAAGAACCTTTACAGCATCGTGCTTAAGATAATAGCCGAAGAAATCGAACATCGCCTGATAGGTATCGATACCCGTTATCTGATCGGGACCGAAGGTGTACATATGTCCAACGTCTGCGATAACCGCTAATGATGGGATATCCATCGTTTTCATTAGTATTGCTCTGTCGTTCGAGGATGCGTATGCGGAATTGTAATTATCCTGCAGGTTCATCGATGCGAACATAGGAGCGTGTCCCTCTACCATATCCTCGGTCATAGGACCGCAGCAGGGATAAAGAACGGTGGCGTTTGCAAGGATCTCCTTGCCCTGATACGTGAGCCAGGGCTGAAGCTCGCCCTCGTCTATAGTGATTCCGTTCTTGGTGATGCTCTTGGTCTGACAGTTCTCTTCTCCGACCTGATATCTCGTCTCGTCCGAGTGTCCGGGGAACTGACGGCGCGAGATGTAGTCGTTTATTCTCGCATCGATAAGAGCTTCAAGCTCCGCAGTGCTGAGAGTAGTATCGTCAGTGGTGTAATTCAAGAGCTCGGGATTTCCGAGGAAGGTTATCCAAGAGCCCTTCGAGTTACCGTATACTCCGATAGCATCGGTATCAAACTTATAGGTCTCGGACTCGGAAAGCGCGAGATATCTGAGATATCTCATTGCCGCGGTGTTTATTTTCTTATCATTGTAAAGATGAAGCGCATAGTTCATCTGGTCGTAGGTATATCCACCGCTTGATTTATTTCCGTCGTAGTATCCGTAATGCTCGCTTCTTGCCATGGGGAACCAGAGGTAGTCGTAGACTACACCGACGTAGCCGTTGAACATACCGCCCGTTACCATAGGTCTTATATCCGCAGAGGTAACCGCCGTGGTTACGTGACCTGATGAGTTGGCGTTTGCAAGTATGGGAGCGTTTGCTATCGGAGCCTCCTCGGTTGAGGTGGGATAAACGATATGCATATAAAGAGTGAGATCAAGCTCCTTGCCGTCGGGATCGACGCAGTCGAATATTTCCTTAGCCAGAGTCCATTTTACCTTGGTGTAGGTACCGGTTTCATTGTCGACGGTCTTGCCCTCGGCATCGGAATACCATTCGGGAGAATTTCCGTTAAAATCGTCCTGAGTAGATTTTCTCGTACCGTTCTCGTCAACCCAAGGAATTACTACGTCTTGGTTAGTTTTTCTGAAATCGGTGTTCCAGTTCTCAACTATTCTCTCAAGAGAGCCCTCGGCACCGTGCTTATCCGTCTCCCAAAAGGCAAGATACGGAGATACGTCGTATCCTGCGGGAACGACGTAGTTATCGGGGTACGAGCCCTTCGGGATATAGGTATTATCCGTGAAATACTTGCCCTCAAGGATGTCACTGCGCTGTATCTGAGTAGACCAATCTATATTGGGAGAGGTCGACTCGCGCGAGTTGCGATAGTCAAGGACGGAAACAATGTATCCGCGGTCAAGCATACCCTGTATGATCTCGACGTCGGACTTCGTTCCGACTCTTTCGGTACGGGTATTTACAACGTAAATAACGAGCTGAGTTCCCTTGTAATCGGGTACGGCGGCTCCGTTGCTTTCATAGTCGTAATACGTCGTGACCTCGGGAGATTCGGAGATATAATCGTCCTTCGCGGTCTTTTGTGTTTCTCCGATCTTGTAGCTCGCAAATGCTTCCTCGATAGCCGGCATAGCATCGTCAAACGTTTCGTTTGCGGACGAGCTTACGGCAAGTCCTATCGCGATGCAGGTGAAGAGCAAAAGAGCAACGAAGATCAGGCTTTTTCTTTTGTTTTTCATAACGGTTTTCCTTTCGAAAAATATTATTCTACCTTATTTTAACATCTTTTTACTTGACATTACATTAAAATATATGCTATAATAACTAACAAAAAGTTAGTTTTACGGTGGACATATGATCATATTTCAAAAGGAATTCGGATACGGCGAGATATATCGCGGAAGCGTAAAGGATCAAAAATACAGCATACGCTCGCACATACATCAATTCTGCGAGATAGTTTACGTTATGGAGGGCGTGGTAAGTGCCACTATTGACGGCAAGGACTATGAATTAAAAAAGGGAGAGATCGCGGTCATAACCCCATTCCAGATGCACACGCTCTCAAGTGAGGACGGAACGAAATTCTGGATGTGCGTTTTCTCAAATAACTGCGTTCCGAATTACCACGTTGACGTGGAATTTTTCCATAACAGAGAAAGCTCGGTCTTCTGCGTCGGAGAAACGATGAGACGTCAGATTGAGGATATGCTTATTGAGATCGAGCATCCGATATACGTTTCAAACGATTCCGTTCCAAGAAAAATCAAGGCTCTCTTTTATTCTATATTCTCGGAATTCACCGCGCGCATCCCCACGCTTTCCGGTGCGAAAAAGAGTGACGTTCTCTCCTCTATCTTTCTTTATCTTAACGAGCATTACAGAGAAAAGATCACCTTAAAGAGCATAAGCAAGGCTCTCGGATATAACGCCAAATATCTCTCACAGTGTCTTGGTGCGTTGCCGAATACGAGCTTCCCGACGATACTCAATTCACTGCGCGTTGACCATGCAAAATCCCTTCTTCTCAGCAGCAATTTCAAGATAATAGATATAGCCTACGAATGCGGCTTTGAAAGCGAGCAAAGCTTCCACAGAGCATTCTTGAGCATTGCGGGAATGACTCCCGGGCAATATAGAAAGGCATCAAAGAAAGCATAAAAAAACGATCCCCAAAGCGAGCGCTCTGTCTGCGCTTAGGGGATCGTTTTGTTTCATTTTTTGCAAAAATGTAAACTTATGTTTTAAATATTAGATAATTTGAATTTGGTAACGAGAGTTTCGCACCCGTTAGGCTTAATCACGATCAAGCCCTTTTTCTCCGCAGGCTCTTCAAGATGGAAGCAATCGATAGCGCAGGTCTGAGGCTCTATAACAGCAAGGTTTCCACCCTTTTTGATCCAAAGCATACGGTATTTATACTGCTCGGAGGATTCGTATACTATCTTTAAGCCACGCTCCGTGTCAAGTATTTCCGATGCGGAGTTAAAATTATCGTAGAAGGCACTGAGGGCTCCTGCGGATATAGGGAATCTTCCCTCGTTAAGCTCACGCTCACGCTCTCTTCCGCTCGCGTATTCAAGAGTCGGAAGATACTTTTCGTCTCTTAAATGCTCACTGCCTACTGCTACCTTCATATAGCAGTTTTCTTCACACGCCCCGGGGGTAAACGGTACATTGAAGGTTGTGTGGAAGGCAAGCATAAAGGGCATCGGAAGCTCGGAATCGTTATATACCTTAACGGTTTCCGAAAGTCCACCGTCGGAAAGCTCGTATACTCTTTCAATACGGAATGCGTGAGGAAATCCGAGATATTCTCCCGCCTTTGCCTCAAAGCAGAAGACAACTCTGTCAGCTGACTGATCTCTGATCTTGAAGGGAGCCTTGTAGAGTGCTCCGTGTAAATGCGAATTAGTGGCAGGCTCGTTGATCGGGAAGGAGTATTTCCTTCCGTCAAACTCAAACTCTCCCCCTCTTATTCTGTTAGGAGGAAAAAGAATGGCGTTTCCGAAAAGATATATTTGCGAGAAAAGCTCCTCCTCGCTTTTCGGTGAGCGAAGGAGCTCCGCTCCGCTATCCTTATGGTAAAGCCTGTAGCAATTACCGCCGATATCGGAACGGAACTCCGCCACGTATCCGCCGTTTTCCAATTTAACGTCGGTGTACATCATATTACTTTATTATTTCTCCGAAAAGATATGCGTTGAAATCTGCAACGTTCTTGCTCTTGACACTTTCGATACAAGCCTTCGCTTTATCGATATCTCCCTTTGCCAGATAACCGTAAGCCATAAGCGTTTCACCCTGAATAGTGTGTGCTCTTACGATATCATATCCGAAGGGAGGATATGCGGGAGCACCAACGCCGTAGTAATCGTTAACGTCGGCATTCGCGATCTTATTTTCACCCATAGCAACGAGCTCGGATGCAAGATACCTTGCGCGCTCGTCGTTGCCCACCTTCTCAAGTGCCTTGCACTGGAAGTAGGTATGGATAGTGGGCGCGCCCTTGGTGGTATCGGAAAGCGCGAGATATTCACGAGCCTCGTCGGTAAGACCAAGCTTCTCGTCGCAAGCCGCGATCATGCTGTAAAGAGGTGCATCGTTTACGAAGTAGTTCTTCTCTTCTCCGTAATTCTTGGGGAAGGTAAGACCTGCTACGAATTCCGTTCTTGCCGCCTCGTACTTGCCTGCCTCGTAAAGCTCCTTACCGATAAGGTACTGAAGCCAAGCATGGTGAGCGGTAAGATTTCCCTCTCCGCCCTCGTAGGTATGGAAGGTGTGAGACGCGAGGATCTCCTTTGCCTTCTTGTAATCGCCCGCAACGGTACAGAGCACGGAATAGTTAAGAGTGCAATCGTCACGCTGATCTACAAGGTACGAGTACTTTTCGAAGAGAGCTATTCTCTCTTCAACGGGAAGGTTAAGGCTCACGTACATCTGAGAAAGCTCGTAGAAGATACGGTCGCTTTCGGGAGCGAGAACGAGTGCCTTTTCAAGACAAGCTCTTGCCTCGTCACGACGGCCGAGGTGGTCGAAATATGCAAGAGAAAGGTTTCTGAATGCGGGAGCGAAATCGATGTTTGCAACGGTCTTTTCCCACTCGCTTGCGGCATCCTCGTATCTTTCAAAGTTGTAGAGGATACAGCCGAGATAGTAGGAAGCCATAGCACTGCCTGCGGATCTGAGAACCGCGATACTCTCCTTCTTGGAGGGGAACTCGCCCTGCCACTTCTGAGAATCTGCCAGCTTAACGTAAGCTGCGGCACTGTCCTCATCAGCGGTAAGAGTTGCCACGTATGCGAGGTAGTAATACTTCATCGCACACTCGTCACATCCGAGAAGAGTCTCCTTAGCCTTCTCGTAAAGACCGAACTGCATATATTCGTTTGCGAAGAGAACTGCATTCTTCGAGGTGTTAAGACCTGAGAAGAAGAGAGGATCCTTGGCAAGAATTTCGTTTTCGATATTGGAGTTTCCGGTAAGAAGTCCCTTCATATACTGAGCGAAGAGGTTCTTAGCGTTGGTTTCAAGGGAAAGGTCGATAAACTCAACAGCCTCCTTAACTTTTCCGAGCATAGCCTCTATCTTAGCAAGAAGATAGTATCCTGCAGAACGCTGAGAATAGGACCAGATTGCAAGATAAGCATCGTCGTACGCCTCTTTGAGATTTCCAAGATAGAAATTGCAAAGAGCACGGGAATAATAGGGCTCGGTATCGTAGGGGTTGAAGTTACGGATGGTCTGACGGGAAATAGCGTTGTTATAGTACTCGATAGCCTTTGCAAAGTCACCGCGGGTAAGGTGATAGTCACCCATAGCCTTGTTGCAACGGATATCCATAGGATCGCGCTTAAGTCCCTCAAGGAAGTAGTCCTCTGCTCTGTATGCAAAGTGCTTATACTGAACGAGGTGAGCACCGTTGAGGTAAAGCTCCTCTACGGTTTCGATCTCCTCGGGACGCTTTGCGGGAAGTCTCGGAGAAAGGCACTCCTTGTTTCCTCTTACGTACTCCTTGTAGGAGATTATCTTTTCACCGTTTGCATCGGTAACGATAAGCTCTGCAAGTCCCGAGAGCTCAACGTCAACGAGCTCGGTGTAGGTAAGCTTAGGAGAGATCTCGTCAATATTCTTCTCGAATACAACTCCGCTCTCGTCCTTAAGGGTTACGAGGCAGTTGTTTCTCTTGGAGGTGGAATATACGCCGAGGAATACACCGCCCTCGCGTCTTTCAAGGTTGATAGCCATTTCCTTGTCTGCGCACTTGGTCTCGCCGATATTCTTAACGGGGTACCAGTACTGCTCAAAGGTCTTGGTCTCATAGGGTGCTATCCAGGTGAAATCGGGCTGGTTGTCGGTATAGCATCCGGTCATAAGCTCGATGTATCTGCTTCCGTCGTCGGTAAGGTTTGCACACCACTTTGCACCGAAGCTGCTGTCACCCCAAGTCCAAAGCTTCTTACCGGGAGCCACGTGGTGGTTAGCTACCGTTACGACACCGCATTCCTTTGCCGCATCGTATCCGCTTACGAACTCGCTCTCGGACTGTCCCTTAGAGATAAGGAAGGAGCAAGGAACCTTTACGGCATTGAAGGAATGGATATCGGTCCCCTCTCCGTAATCAAAGGGTCTTGCAGTGTGATAGATGCCCTTAGCAACGGGCCACTCGAGAACTGCTCTTCTATCGTGGTCGTTTACGAACTCAACATCCGGAGGGAATACTACCTTATAGTCGTCGTTTACCTCAACGGCAAGGTTTGCCCACCACATAAAGGGATGTGCCTCGGGGGTGCCGTTGTATACGGTTATCTCTGCTTTTACGTAGGAATGATCGTCGTCAACACTGACCTTAACCATACCCTTCATATTATGGAAGTAATCGATTTCTCCCATATATGCAAACTTTTCTTTACCGTTTTCACCAATTGATGCATTGGTGGGCATAAAAGTAGTAGGTCTGTGGTGCTGGGGCCAGTTGAACTCAATACCGCCAGAAACCCAAGGACCTGCAAGTCCTACCATTGCGGGCTTTATAACCTTGTTGTAGTATATGAAATCGTAATTCGAGGTCTTATCGTATGCTCTGTTGATCTTTCCTCCGATCTCGGGAAGAAGATCTACCTTTATGTAATCGTTCTCAAGAGTGATCTGATCGTACTCAACGTCAACCTTCTCATCCGAGAAATTAGTTACGTAAGGAATGGGATAAAGTCTTCCGCTCGCACCCTGATAAGGACGCTTCTCAAAGAAGAGGGGCAAGGGCTCTGCATTGCCTATGGGATACGTAGGTATAGCAACCTTTTTTCTGTCGATCTTGCTTTTCATAACAAAAACCGCCTTTCGAGTTTTTTCTTTATTGTAACTCAAAGGGCGGTTTTTTTCAAGCCAAATTTTTATTCGGTTTTGTCATTTTTTTTGAACTTTATTCCATACTCGTCAAGAAGGGATATAAGCGCGCGTCTTGAATCGGCACCAACGGAGTCAAGCATCTTCTTGACTCTGTACTTCACGGTATTGATGGCGAGATAATGCTTATCCGCTATTTTCTCATACGTGGAGCCGCAGCTTATATCGTACAGTATCGAAATATCGGTATCGTCGCAGCACGAGAGCATATTGTCAAGTGCCTCCATATCGCGAAAGCTCTTGTCTCCGTAGAAGTCCACCTCTTCCACACTGTATATATCGGTCGTGGGAGGTGCCGCCATGGGTATATCCTCTGCAACGCTTGCACCGACGAGGTCCATATCGAAGGTCATTACCGTGGAATATATTACGTCCTGCTTTATCAGGAAGCGGTAAAGCTTTGCAAGCTGTATTCCCGCCTCGTAATAATCGATTCTGCAAACGGGATACGGATTTTCAAAATATTCGGATATCTTTATTCCCGAGCAGGAGCACATCGATCTGTCCTTTACTATCTCGGGGTATTTGTTATAGAGCATAACGGCAATATTGTCGTTACAGCACACAATATTCGATATTTCGGAGCCGCGCGCGGCAAAGTCGTTAAGACAGCTGATAACGTCACCGTTGTTGCGGAAGAGCTCGTGCTCCGCGCCGACCTCGTTTATCGCGTATTTTATGCCCATATATTTAAGTCTATCGGGAAGAGAGTCCTCGTTATATCCGACGACCGCTATCTTTCCCTCACGTCCCGAAAGCGCGTATTTCGTCAGTCGGTAGGCAGATTTCGTATAATTCGGGGCAATACTGCTGTACTTATACATAGTATCGAGATATTGGAATCCGAAAACCAAGGGATGAATATTACGCATATTCAATTCACCTATTCTGTCCGTTGACCACTTGAGCGATTGACATATGATTATAACCACACGGCAGTCGTCCGGCAGGGCATCCGTGCTCTTGTAAACCGCTATATCCTCGTGCTTTTTCTTCGCAACCGAGGTTATGCCCTCAAGAAGCTTATGAAATATATTGTTTTCGGAATAATTTTCTTCAATAAGAATATGAAACATTTCATTCCTCATAAAAAATATAGTCAGACGAAAACGGCATATGCGTATCGCCTGACTATATTCTATCATATAGAGTTTACTTTTTCAATACTTAAACGGTAAAATCTTCAATGTAAAGACCGTAGCCGTCCTTTGCAAAGGTGTTCTTATACTCAGTAGCATCCGTGCCAAGATATGTTGCAAAGAGGTAAAGAGGATAAGAGTAGTGAAGCTTCTTTGCGGACGCCGCATTGTCGATATAACCGATGAAGAAGGGCGTGGTTCCGAAGTATCCGAGAGTTTCTCTCTCGCACTCGGCACTCCAAGCGTCGAATCTGTCCTTTATAAGCTTATCTCCCTCTGCCTTACGTCCGAGAGACTCAAGTGCTCTTGCAGCGTAATAAGCAAAGGTGTAAAGGTACATATCGGTGAAGAAATCGAACTTGTAGGTGCAGAAATGAGTGTAAAGAGCCTTTGCCTCGTCAGCTCTTCCGAGCTTTTCAAGACACTTAGCCTCAAAGTACTGATAAGGAACCTTCTTAACACTGTTCCAAAGTCCAGAGCCCAAGGATTCGGGAAGGATCTGCGCACTTCTGAAGATAGCGAGAGCCTTTTCGTAGTCTCCTGCGAGATACGCATCCTTGCCCTTGAGGTAATGAGCGTACATATACTCGTCAGCTATATAATGCTCACCGCCCTCGCAGGCAACGAATCTTCTCTCAAGAAGAGCCTCAAGTGCCATATCGGGCTTACCGGAATGGTTATACGCTCTTGCAAGCTCAACGACGAGCTCGTCACGGTTAACGCCTCTTGAAAGAATGAACTCGGCGATCTGCACTGCATCAACGCCA
>JBGVKA010000191.1:0-5832 GCA_045129715.1 Eubacteriales bacterium
GAGAGTCTCGCCTGCGGGAAGGTCTACCTTAACTACGTAGTACTCAACGTCACCGATAGTCTCGGTGGTATACTCTACGGTATTGCCGTTAACGGTGAAGCCGTTTACGTTTGCAGAAGGAATATAGATATTGTATACGAAATTAGACCAAAGGGTTACGCTCGTTTCAATCTTATAGCCCGTCATAACCTCGGGATACAAACTATAGTTTACATATCCGCCGTTTTCGGAGACCTTTATGAACACGCAGTCAACGCCTTCGGCGGTCTCGTATGTTCCCGTGGGAGCGGTAGCATTGGCAGGCAGAGTCACTCTGAAATAGGCTCCGCTTTCGTTTTTACCAAAGGTGAGGGTATCGTTTGCGTTACGCTTTGCAAACGTAATTCCCGACATAGAGGACGCCTCAAGCTTACCGCCGTTAACGGTAACGCTTACGTCAAGTATATCGTTATTATCGGTGAGTCCAAAGAGAGTTACGGATGCATTGTCAGAGCTACGGTAAACGGTACAGTTATTAAGAGTTACGGTGTTTTTTGCACCGATAGTACCGTTGTTATAACACTTGATAAGTCCAACTCCGGAGCTTACGTCAACGGTCACGTTCTCAAGAACGAAATCAAATTTTTCAACCGTGGTCGAGGAATCGCTATCGTTAAATACGATGGGCGCATAGCCTCCGGATACTCCTGCAAGAGTTCCGTTCATTATCTTAACGTAGGTGCTATCCTCATTTGCGGACATTCCTAAAGCTTGGAAGAGATGCTTGTCTGCCGAGGTGAGCGTGTGTCCGTTGAGGTCAAACGTCATATCGGATATATGATGCATTCTGCTTGCTTTACCGCTCGCGGTTGCCGTACTGTAATCAGCTCTTACAAATACGGTGCATCCCGACCAAAGAGCACTGTTCGCGCTCTTTGAGATATCCGTATGCAAGAATTTATACCAATCCGAGAAGGTATAGATAACCTTGCCGTCCTTGAAGACTACGAAGGGATGATCCACCGCGGATGCGTACTTAACGTCAATTTTTCCGTACGAAGTAACGAGATTGTTAACGTCGTAAAGCGCGTAATTTACCGTGCCGTCCCCGTTTTCCGTAGTCTTTGCAAGACAGAAGGTGCCTCCGGTAAGTGCGTATTTATACGAGCTTACGTCAAAGTCCGAAGGAAGAGTCACGGTAAATCCTTCACCGAAGGTGAGTGTGTCGGGCGATCCCTTTCCGCTCTCGCGCTCAGCGTTGTAATTCGCAAGAGTAATAGATGCAAGGCTTGATGCAACGAGCTTTGTGTCACTTATATTCACATCGATATCAAGCATATTCTTCGTATCACTCATCATAAAGAGATTTACCGATTTGTTCATGGAATCTCGGTAGATGGTGCAGTTCTTTATAGTTATACTGTTATCCGCACCAACGCTTCCGTCTCCGTAGCATCTTGCGATACCGATACCTGCACTGACGTCAAGCGTGAGGTCTTCAAGAAGGAAATCAAAGCTTTCAACTCCGGTGGAGCTTGTGCTATCGTTGAATACTATGGGAGCGTATTTTGTAATGCCCTTAAGAGTTCCGTTCGTGACCTTAACGAAGGTCTTCTCGTATCCGAGATCGTTTCTTCCTATTGCTTGGAAGAGATACTTTTCTCCCGTTGTGACCGTGTTGCCGCCGAGGTCTAAGGTGAGGTCACTTATTCTGTAAAGTCCGGTGACCTTACCGCTCGCATCGTCCATACAATAGTTCTTTCTGAGAAGTACGGTGCATCCGGAACGGTATGCGACCTTTCCCGCAACGTCGGTATCTATAAATTTCTTCCAATCGGAGAAGGCATGGATCAGCTGATCATTTTTGAAAACGAGGAACGGATAATCGTTGGCAGACATGTATTTTTCGGGAACAAATCCGTATTTTGTGAGCTCACCGTCCGTTTTTATAAGAGCGGACTCGTAGACTCCGCTTGCCTCGTTCGGCGTGCCGAAGGTAAGATATTCACCCTCGTTTTCGGAATAGAAGACTCCCTCAAGCTGAGTGTTATTGCTATAAATGAAGGCCGTATATTTTCCGCTTTTATCAGGAACGAAGGAGATCGTATCTCCCGGGAAATTCTGATCAAAGACGGTGGTCTTATCGGTGGTTGAGCCCTTGATGCTTCCTCCCTTTAGAGTGAGGGCAACGTTACTGTTATTTTTAACGTCTTTAAGATCAAATACGGTGACGGCACCCGTTGCGGAGGCGTCAATATTACATCCCGTTATATTGAATTTCAAATTGCTCGGACCACCGCTTGAACCGTCATAGCTTGATATCAAGGGGTTGGTAGCACCCGATGCGTATTTGATATTGAGATCGATAAGATCAAGCACACTGTATCCGCCGGTTGCATTTGAATGTCCGTGCTGAGCTCTTATCAATCTTGCGGAGCCATTTATCTCTATATTACCGTTCATTACGGTGAAGCTTGGGTGGAAGCTTGCCGTCTGCTGATAAAACGGCAAAAATACCGTACCGCCTGCGAGGGTGAAATCGTTTCCGCCTAAATCGAGCACGGTCTTACCGGGATTCAAGCCTGCTTTGTTATGGGTAAGCCCGGTCTTCGTAAACGTGTAATCGCGAGTCATTAAAATGCTCCACGTTTTGTATATACCTGCCTCAAGAGGAGCAAAGCTATTGAACGCGTGGATAGACTCAAGCGTATCATCCCAAGTATTAAAGCCTCCGAAATAAGTACTCTGCGTGCTTTCGTCCGAATCATCGTCAAGCATCACCTGGAAGGTATAGGCATCGTATTTCGACCTTGGAATAAATCCGCCTGCGTACTCTACCCAATCCTCGACGTCAAGATCGACCTCAAACTGATTTTTGTTTCTGAGATACGCATCCTTCCCCTCACTGTCTCTTATGGTCGAAACGTACTCAACGTTCATAACCGAGCCGTCGTGCTTAACGTAGAGTATAGCAACGAGACCTGCAGGCTCGATCTCCTTATCTACCGTCTGACCGTCGATAAGCATACAGGTGACGGTATTTCCGTTATCACCGCGAAGCTGTGTGGTCACGATATCGTCGCAATCCATATGACCTGAGAGGATCATTTCAACGTTAGCATATCCTTTAAGCACGTTCCATATCTCGTCCGGCGTTGCGTTACCGCCCACTTCGGAAACCTCTTCCCACTCGGTACGGTCTCCGCCAAGATTCTCTATCGGGAATCTATCCTCGGTGATATCCGTAAGCGAGCCGTCGTAATAGAGGAACGAATGCAGGGTTATTATAGCCTTGTGATCGGGGTGCTCCGAAAGAACGCCTTCAAGCCAAGTAAGAGCATCTACCTCGTCTTTGGAAAGGCAGGCGTCTCCCTCCTTTGAGGGATGCCAATCGAGAGTGAAGATTATGTACTTATTACCGCCTATCTCAATTTTGCGGTACGTATCCTCGATCCTCTTTGGATCGCGGAAGCCTGCCATAGCTCTTCCCTCGGCATCGCGCTTCAACGAGAGAGCTAAAAGATCCTCGTAGTAGGTATTATCGGTGCCGTTTACGGTCTTATCTCCAATGCCAAAAACACCGTTAAAGCCGTCGGTAGCATCCGAAATATCATGGTTACCTCTTACGAGTGAATAATCGATCCTTCCGTCAAGAAGTGAAAGAGCAAGCGCGGCATTTTCCCACTCCTGCACCCAAACGCCTCCGCTTTGAGTTTTGTAATAGGACTGAGTGATATCGCCAAGTCCCATAACGTACTGAATATTCTTTGATTCCTTGTTTGAAAGTATCCAATTGTAAAGGGTTGACATATAGTCTGCCCCGTCACTCTTTACGTCCGCGAGGTTAAGATTTTGCGTGTCTCCGACCACTGCGAACGAATACGCATAGCAGTTATTGTGCATGCATCCTTCACCGGAGCACATAACGAGCGTTTTCTCAGGCTTTGATATCCAATCTCCGTCGGTAACGGAGCTCGCGGCACCAACGGAAAGTCCGAGGGCTATTGCAAGCGCGCTTACGAGTGCTAATGATAAAACGAGCAATGAGATACTTCTTTTCATTTTCGAACTCCTCTTTATAAGTAATAACGTAAATTTAATATAAAATAATAGCTACAATTACATTTTAACATATTACCGTTGACATTTCTCGCCAAATTTGATATAATTTATGCCATATATTATGGTTGAGGTGTTTTTATGAATTTTTACGAGGGATTTAAAAGCAGCGAACGACTTTTTGAATGGAAAGAGCACACTCGCGCCAACAGAAACGTTAAGGGCGGTGCGGGAATAGCAATACACGTTCAGCCGAGCGTGGAAATGATTTTCGTAACCGACGGAAAAATAGATATAAACGTGGGCGGAACGACGGAAATAGCGCACACCAACGAGGCGGCTCTTATATTCCCCTTCCAGCCTCACGGATACAAAAAATACAGCGGCTCAGAGTTCATACGCTTCGCATTTGATCCGTCTCTTGCGAGTGACTTTTTCAGTCGCAACTCAAACGCAGTGGGTGAAACGACCGTATTTAAAACAAGCGAGCGCACTCAGTTTTTAGCAAAAAGCAATTTCGTCGGCAAAAAGGAGATCGACCGCTTTGCCGTTCAAAGCTTTCTTTACTCCGCCCTTTCGGATTTCACGAAGCAAATAAACATAGTCAAAAAGACCGAGAGTGACACGCTTCTCGTAAAAGCTATCGACTACGTTAAAGAGAACCAAGCTAAAGAATTAAAAATGAGTGCCGTTGCCAAAGCACTCGGCTATAGTGCAAGCCATTTTTCTTATGCCATCAACAAGACCGCAGGCTTCGGCTTCAACACTCTCGTTGCTATGATACGGATAGAGACCGCAAAGCAGCTTCTCCGCGAAACCGACAAGACAATTCTCGAAATTATTCTCGAATGCGGCTTTGGAAGCGAGCGAAGCTTTTACCGTCAGTTCAAGGAAATGACCGGCGAATCCCCACTCAAATATCGCTCTGAGCGTTCAAAACAAAAATAAAGATAAGAAAACTTCACTGCGAGCCTCGGTGAGCAACTTCACTGTGTATGACACAACTTCACTTTTGCGCCGGCAAAAACTTCACAAATAGAAGAGAGCAAACACATCAGGCTTTACGCCTTGCGTGTTTGCTCTCTTTCTGCTTGTATAAGTTTTTGGGCTTTGGCCGTTCTGCGTTTGACCGAATAAATGTGATGCTCGAATTCAAGCGAGGAGGCGAAGATTGCTCCGCTCGCGCAAATCTTGGATTTGCACAGGTGCAAAGCACCCAAAAACCTTTGTTTTTGGCGAGCATAGGAGCAATCGGAAATAATGAATGATGAATAATGAATGATGAATGATGAATAATTATGGTTGCTTTTTTGGAAAAAAGCTTCTTTTTTTATTTAAAAGTAGTTTTTATGGATCTACTCCATTATTTCGCTTTTTCACTTTTAACTTTCAATTTTTAACTTGAAAATTACGCCTTTGCGCTGATCTCCCAGCTTCCGTCTGTCTCCTCGTAAGGAGGTGTTTCGGTACCCGGTGATGTAGTAAGAATATCGTTTATCTTAAGCTCTACAACCTCGATTTCGGGGTTTATATACTTTTTCATTTTCGCTACCTCCTTATTACTTATTGATTACGGAATTTCTGTAGGCGTTTGCAGAAACGGAATATTTCATAAGTGCCTCAACTATTGCAACGAGCTCTGCGTTATTCTGAGTCTTTGCATACTCGTAGTAGGAGTAGAGGTTATAGGTTTCTGCAACGTCGGTTTCCTTAACAGTGAAGGTCACATCGTCGAGCATCATATATGCGTACATTACAATCTCAACGTATCCCTCGCCTGCGATAGCTTCTACG
>JBGVKA010000192.1:0-16895 GCA_045129715.1 Eubacteriales bacterium
CTCAGTAGAAATAGTGAAGCCCTGGGGAACGGGAAGACCGATACCGGTCATCTCAGCGAGGTTTGCACCCTTACCGCCGAGGAGGTTACGCATGTCTCTGTTACCTTCAGAGAACAAATAAACGTACTTTTTGCTCATTAAAGTTTCCTCCAATAATATAATATTTTTTTATTAATCGCTGTCAGTGGCACGGAATGAAGACGTATTTTTACAAGCATTTTGAAGCGGAACCGAGCGAAGAAAACCTCGCCGGCGTTCAAAAGGCGTGCCAAAACTCGACCCCACGCGCCGCACCGATAATTATAGCACAAATCGTTGATTTTTTCTATATATATTTATAAAAAAAACAATAAAAACACAATGTTTACAATTTGTTCACAATTTAAAAGAGCCCTTCTGTAATATTGTCTAAAAGCCCTTAAAAATAAGTAACCGCTACTATAAAAAGTGCCGAGTCCCCCTGAAATGCAGTCACCCCAAACCGTAAAAACACCCCACCCCAAGCACCCATTTCCATAAAAATACCTGCCCCAAGCACCCATTTCCATAAAAACACCTCGCCTCAAGCAGCCCTTCCTATAAAAAACACCGTCCTGAGCAACATCTTACATAAAAACTGTCCTAAGCGACCTCTCGCCAAAATACCGCCACTTGAGTGGTCAGGTAACTCCGCCGGAAGCGGTGAGGGATTGTCTTGTAATAAGTTTTGGCTTTGTAACAATCCCTCCGTCACGCTCCGTGTGCCACCTCCCTTTACACAATGGAGGCGTTTTAAGAAAATCTTTGCAACGAAAAAAGGCTCAAGCCTCACTTTTGCTTGAACCTTTTATCTTACGTCATACTGTGCTTTATGCGTATTCAATACTGCATTTACACCGTATCCTATGCTGCGTTATGTACGTACTTTCATACCGTATTCCATACTGCGTTATGCACGTGCTTACCGTATTCCATACTACGTTATATACGTACTTTTATGCTATATTTTATATTGTATTTATACTCCGCTCGCTAAAGCTTGGCGAGCCCTCACCGAAGGTGACTTTATATCAAGGTGCCGTGCCGTTGTCGGTTAGCTCGGAATTGTTTTCAATCGTCGGAAGTGCGGGAATTCCCCAAGAGGATCTGACCGTTACCGTCGTATCCTCGCTCACCGTCAGCGTAAAGGAGAAGGGAGCCTCACTGTCAGTATAGATAGTCTCCGTAACGTGCTCGACGGTGCCTATAGTGACGTGGGCGTATCCGCGCGAGACGGTAGTCTCTGCCGTAGGCTTGAGCGTTACCGTGTAGGTGTCGTTTGCCTTAAGTGTGAATCGCTTAACTGCGTTCGTGTTTCTCACAGTGCCTGAGGTGTAGACGATTTCAAGGCTTGAATCCACGACCGTAACGTCGAGCTTGAAATTGCCAGTCGCTATCTTGTTATTATCCGTCGCGGTGCTCGATGTAAACCACGCAAAAGTGGTACCGCAAAAAAATGCAATCAAAATAAGCGTAGAGAAGAGAGCAGTGAGCATAAGTCGGCAAAATCTTTTATCCGACAAAACGTTTTTTGCTTCGTTATTACGGTTTTCTAATGTCCTATCCTCCTTATCCGTCGTATTTTATGAATTTTTCGTCACGCACCCCAAAAGTGTCCTCACGTTCCGTAGTCACGGCACCTCGGAGAGCGGAATCAAGCTTCCGAGGGATGCTCAGGCTACGGAACGTAGTAAGCACTTTTATGGATAAGTAAGCAGAGGCGTCAGCCGGTGCAAATCGTGACGAATGAAGATAAGATCATATAATATATTAATGAAGAAATCGTTTATTCGCCTTTATTATCTGCGGAGCCGGTGTCGGTGCCCTGCTGTTCAAGCTTAGCCTTAAGAGCCATAAGCTCAGCCATCATACGCTGGTTTTCCTCGCGATCCTTTTCGATCTGCGCCTTTTCCTGCTGGAGAACGGCGGTCTGCTCGCTCTTATACTTTCTGAAGAGCGTTATAACGTTTGCAGCGTTATAGATGATGAGAAGAAGGAAGGGAACGAGGATGCAGCAGATATAACCGGGGGTAGTCTTCATGAAGGAGAAGAATCTTCCGATGCCGGGGATCTTGCCCTTGTATTGACCGAGAACGTATTCCGGAGTAACGACCTCTTCGTCGATAGCGCCGGTGTTGGTACCGTACGTGATATATCCCTCGAAGTTACCTTCGTCGTCATACTTAACGTCGTACACCATATGCGTTATGGTCTTGCCCCAGCTATCGGAGTTAGCCGACATGAAGGAGATGATATCACCCTTCTTGAGCTGGAATTTTTCAGAATCCTTGAGGTTTTTGATAAGAACGATATCACCCGCGTTGAAATGAACGTCGAGGTCCTTGTTGTTCTCAGACTCGCTCATTGAGTCGGTCTGTACTATGTAGAACTTAGTGCCAAATATCGCGCGATCATTTCTGTCGAGCGTTGCAACGCTGAAGATGGTGAATATCATCATAAACACTGTGAATACGATGATCACCCACGTTGTGATCTTTGTGACGAGCTTTAAGGTCTGTTTGGCTTTACTGTCCATTGTTGATTACTCCTCTATTTTCTGAGTAGCGTTGACCGTGATGCCAATGCCCTCAAAGGTAAGATTCTGGAACTCGTTTCCTGCGGTTTCCTTCATTGTTACCACTAAGTAGTAGGTTTCGCTTACCGTACCGGGCGCAAGCTCTCCCTTGAAGGAGCGCATCTTAACGCCGGTGGAAATATCATCGGGGTCGGTCGTTACGTAGAAGTCGAACGCTTCGTCAAACTTCTGCATATCGAGTGAGCTGTCGCGGCTTACGTTCATGATGTAAGAAATAGCCACCGTGCCCTTATTCTTGATCTTGAAGCCCTGGGTGTGGAAGGTCTCGCCGGGATGGAAGAGAACGTTCTCGCCCTCACTCTCGCCCTCGAAGAGCAATATGTTACCGAGAAGAGACTGATTGAAGAGATTGACTATGTCTATCTTAACTTGACCTGTCGTTATATTGACTCCGGTGTTACCGGTATTATCTCCGTTACCGGGACCGTCGGTGATTCCGGGATCGCCCTGACTGATATTTTTATCGCACGCACCCGGCATAAAGAATATTACCAGGAGCACGAGTGCAATTATGAGCAAAACTGATACAACAACGTGCATAAATTACCTCCGTGAGTGTATTTTTATTGTTTTTACCACCCTCGCAAGCTTGCAAAAGCAGTAATAATTATAAACATTTTAAAATAATTGGCACTATGCATATTAGATTATAACATACTTTTTTTAAAAAGTAAACCCCTAAAATATCTATTTTTTATAAAAAAACTCACGCGCGTGCCTTTTTTTCGCTTTTTTCTGCCTTTTACTCCTGCAATAATATACATAATGTACCTATTGTATCGTTAAAACGAGCCGTTTGGAGCTTTGAATTAGGCATATTCTATAAAATGTGAATTTTTTTGAAATTTTTTCGACCGCCCCACCCCCGTGTGAAGCCACGCCACCTCTTCGCCACGTTAAAAACGTTCATTTTTATCCGAGGTCTTGTCTTCCTCCGTGGCGTTGCCGCTCAAATTAAGACTCTGTTTTTAAGAATCCCGCTTCCCAGGGAAGCTTGCTTGGTATCACGCAAAACGCCCGAAAATGTAAACTATTATATCCAAAAAACGCAAATAACGGTTAATTCACACACGCTCTTCCTCCAAAAACGCGCCGGGTAAAAACGGCGAAAAAACAATCAAAAAAGCGGACGTCACGTTTCTTGTGATATCCGCTTTAACTCTTTTTTGATATGCTTAGTGGGACTTGAGAAGTCTTCTCTCAAATTCCTCGTGATGAGGGTGACAGCACTCCTTGCAGTGCTTGAGGTGGAACTCTCTGTCCTGATGAAGCTTATAAAGCTCCTCGGTGGCAAGTCTCGCCTTTGCTACGGGAACTCCGTTTTCGGGGAAGCAGTAGTAAAGAGCCTTGTTATCACCTATGCAGATTATATCTCCGAGCTCATACCAATAGAAATCGGCGTTGAGCGTGTAGGAGGAAAGTGCCTTCTGCGTGTAGTCAAGCTTGCCCTCGCATCCGGCGAGTCTGAAGCCCTCAAGCGTGTGGCTGAGTCTTCCCGTGCCGGTGGTATAAAGAGCCTTGAAATCGTTCATTATTCCTATCTTAACGGGAATGTCGAGAGAATAGGTTCCGTCAAGAAGCTCCTCGCGAACCTTCTCGCGCTCCCACTTGAACCAGTCGGGAATATGCGAAAATTCGGTCTCGCCCGAATCCGCGGTAAGCTCTCCGAATTCGTTCATCGTGTAGGATTTGTCGCAGGCATCACAGCGTATCTTAACGCCCTTGCCGTGCATAAAGCCCTCGGCTCCGCAATGGGGACAAAGATAGAGCATTCTTTCAAGTCCGTCTGCGATAAAGGGCTCGCTCGTCGAGACCTTGTTTTCCTTCTGCCAGGCAAAATTATCAAAGGTGAAAGCGAGATCGAGCTTTGCGTCTATCTCCTCGGCGGTGAGCTCCTCAACCTCGCTCTTGGTGAAGAGCGTTGAAACGCCCGCACTTACGGGGACCTTTCTTATCTTAAGCTCGTTGTAAAGCGGATCGCGAGTGTATGCACCCTCGGTCTTGATAAAGACTACGGGAACTCCGAGCATCTTGACGAGCTTTCCGAGCTTGGGAATAACGGTCGACGTACCGTCAAAGGAATATCCCGCCTCGGGGTACATAAGAACGTTGATGCCCTTTTTGAGATTGTATTTTATATCGTGAATAAGATTGATATCGGAAATGAATTTTCTCGTAGGAATGCATCCAAGCCTGCGCATAAGCCATCTTTTTCCGATAAGCGCATCGTAGGTACATACGATACTGACGGGGCGGGGGAACATAATGCGCTGTGCGATCGGTAGATCGATGAAGCTTGAGTGATTCATAAGAACGAGGCAGGGACCCTCGGATCTCGGAGGGAGCTTACCCTTGGTCTTATATTTCGCCTTCCAAAGATCGACGACCGATACGAGATTTGCTACCGAGCGCAAAACGAACGACGGACGGCAGGGCTTCTTGTGCTTCGGCAAGCTCTTTTTGATGACCTCGTCGTAGCTTGCCTCTTTAACCTTTAATTTCATTTGTGAGATAGCCTCTTTTCTGAAATTTTTAACGAACTGTGAACAGTATAACACATCTTGATGAAAAAAGCAAGAGAAAAATGACAAATGCTCGCTTTTGCACGCATTTCGTCATCACGCTTTGCCGTTTTCGGAGAAAAAATACCCTCAAAAAGCACATCACCGAACAGCGAAAAAGCTTATTACCGCACACGAAAAACGCATATCACTCGGCACTTGGAAAGAAAAAAGCGGAGCACTCCGAGACCGTGTCGGTCTGTGCTCCGCTTTGTGAGAGGATCAGTCGTTTTCCTCTTCGTTCTCGCCGTCCTCGTCTTCCTCGGGCGCGAGCTTGATTATCTTAAGATTTCCGATTCGTCTGCCGTTCATGTTAAGAACCTTTGCGAAGAGTCCGTCGGACTCGAATTCGTCACCGATCGCAGGGATCCTCGAAAGAACGTCCATTGCCCAACCGTTAACGGTGAGCGATTCGGGCGTTGCGTCAACGCCTATCTCGTCGAATACCTTGCTGATGTTCGCCTTACCGGCAACTATGTACTCGCCCTCGCCGATCTCTCTGACGTCGATCTCAACGTCGTCGTGCTCGTCCCAGATATCGCCAACGATCTCCTCAAGGATGTCCTCGAGAGTAACGATACCTGCGCAGGAGCCGTATTCGTCGGTAACTACTGCAAGGTGGAGCTTCTTTTCCTGAAGCTCGTTCATAAGCTCGTTAACGTTCTTGTTCTTCGTAACGAAGATAACGGGCTTAAGAATGGTTGAAATATTGTCAAAGTCCTTAGTGAAGAAGTCCTTGTAGTAAAGGATTCCCACGATGTTATCAAGATCCTCGCTGTACACGGGGAGACGGGAATAGCCGGATTCCTTGAATACCGTAAGTATCTCGTCGCGCTCTGCCTCAATCTTGATAGCGGTTATATCTATACGGGGAGTGAAGATATCTCCGACCTCGAGCTCGTTGAACTCGATCGCGCTTCTGATAAGCTCGGTCTCGCTCTTTTCGAGGTTACCCTCTTCTTCTGCCTCCTCAATGATGGAAATGAGCTCTTCCTCGGTGATACCCGTGTCCTCCTCGGACTTGAATATCTTGTTGAGGAGCTTCTTCCACTGTCTGAAGATCCAGTTGAGAGGTCTGAAGATAGCCATGAACATACTGATGATGGGGGTAGAGAACATTGCGAATCTTTCGGGCGACTCCTTCGCGATGCTCTTGGGAGAGATCTCACCGAAGATGAGTATCACGATAGTAAGGGATACCGTTGAAAGCGTCGTTGCAAGGCTCTCGTTGCTCTTGAGAAGATCGATGAAGAAGATCGTCGCAAGAGAGGATGCAAGGATGTTAACGATGTTGTTTCCGATAAGGATGGTGGAGAGAAGACCGTCGTAGTCCTCCGCGAGCTTGAGAGCCATTGCGGCACGCTTGTTGCCGTCCTCCGACATCGTTTTAAGTCGTATTTTGTTTACTGTTGAAAACGCAGTTTCCGTTGCCGAAAAATACGCGCTCATAAGGACACAGAAGAATATCGTTATGAGCAAGAAAATACTGTGTTCGTCCATGATTGGATAAAGAAGATTCCTTTCTTTCAAAAATGTTTATGTTTATTTTTTTAAATCGCAAGTAAGGGAGGGGGGTGCCGAAAATAGCAAAAAAAGACCTAACCGCACGATATCACCTTGGATATACCCGTCCGGCTAAGCCTGCCTATTCAATATAAAACGTGTTGGGATTACAACAATCCGCGTCGGCGTCCATATTTCCTCCAAAAAATTCACCGATATCCGTTTGAAAATCGGCGTAGTGCTATACAGTATAGCATAAACGACCTTGTTTGTCAATAGTAAAAGCGAAAAAATGCACGGCTTTCGTTAAAAAGTCGTAGTTTTTTACAAAAAAATATAAAAAACGGTCCGATTTATTGCCCCTCGGATGAAAACTTAATAGTTCCGTAATATTTAGATAGCAAAAAACACTTGACAACTCCCACCGCTTTGGTATAAAATTATAAAGATAAAACGAGCGCGCACTCGCGCCTCATTTAATTACAATCTAAGGAAGGTTAATAAATGTTTAAAAGGATTTTGAGCTGTGTCCGCGAATTCAAGGTGCCGACGGTATTGACGGTGCTTTTGATGGTCGGAGAGGCGGCAATAGAGACCGTTATACCGTTTATAACCGCAAATCTCGTGAATAAGCTCCGTGTGGGAGCCGAGATGAGTGACGTTATAACGACGGGTGCCGTGCTTATCATTCTTGCGATGCTTTCTCTTGCCTGCGGAGGATTTGCCGCAGTGACGAGTGCAAAGGCATCCGCAGGCTTTGCCAGAAACTTAAGAGGAGAGGTCTTCTCAAAGATACAGACCTATTCCTTCGAGAATATCGATAAATTCTCCTCATCCTCTCTCGTAACGAGAATGACCACCGATATAGGCAACGTGCAGATGTCGTATATGATGGTAATAAGAACGGCTATAAGAAGCCCTCTTATGCTCATCTTCTCCGTGGCAATGGCAGCCGTAATGGGAGGTATACTCGCGCTTACCTTCGTCGTTATAATCCCCGTGCTCGCGTTCGGTCTTATAATGATAGCTCGCCACGCTATGCCCGCGTTCAGACGTGTCTTCAAGAAATACGATAAGCTCAACGAGTCCATCGAGGAAAACGTAAGAGGCGCGCGTGTCGTTAAGGGCTTCTCCCGTGAGGAGTACGAAAAGGAAAAATTCACCGCCGCATCCGAGGATATCAAGGACGATTTCACGAAGGCAGAGCGCATCGTCGTGCTCAACACCCCCGTTATGCAGATATGCCTTTATTTCAATATGATATTCGTTCTCCTTATCGGCTCAAGGCTTGCTATAGAGAGCCGCGGCTCAAGCGTTGACGTAGGTCATATCTCGGCAATGCTCACCTACGGTATGCAGGTGCTTATGTCCCTTATGATGCTTTCGATGATATACGTTATCCTTACGATGTCCGCAGAGTCCTTCAAGCGTATCAACGAGGTTCTTTCCGAGGAAAGCACCATGAAGGATCCCGAGAACCCCGTCGGTGAGGTCAAGGACGGCTCCGTTGAGTTTGACGGCGTAAGCTTCAAGTATTCAAGAACTGCCGAAAGATACGCCCTTGAGGGTGTAAACCTCAAAATACCGAGCGGCTCCACCGTCGGAATAATAGGCGGTACGGGCTCGAGTAAATCCACGCTCGTAAGCCTCATTCCGAGACTTTACGACGTAGGTGAGGGAAGCGTTAAGGTTGGCGGTATCGACGTCAGAGAATACGATCTCAATACGCTTCGCGGCGCGGTCTCCGTGGTGCTTCAGAAGAACCTTCTTTTCTCGGGCACTATAAAGGAAAATCTTCGCTGGGGCAACGAGAATGCTACGGACGAGGAGCTCGTTGAGGCTTGTAAGCTTGCCGCGGCTCACGATTTCGTGACGTCATTCCCCGACGGCTACGATACACATATAGAGCAGGGCGGTGCAAACGTCTCCGGCGGTCAGAAGCAGAGGCTCTGTATCGCAAGAGCTCTTCTCAAAAAGCCCAAGGTCCTTATCCTCGACGACTCGACGAGCGCGGTGGATACCGCTACCGATGCCGCAATAAGACTCGGCTTTGAGAAATTCGTTCCCGAAACCACTAAAATTATAATAGCGCAGAGAATTTCCTCGGTCATGCACGCGGATATGATAATCGTGCTTGACGGCGGAAAAATAAGCAGCATCGGAAATCACGATGAGCTTATGGAGTCGAGCGATATATACCGTGAGGTCTATATCCAGCAGACCGAAAGCGCGAGAGGAGGCGAGATAAATGAGTAAGCTTCCAAAGGATGCGCCCATGCCTACGAAGAGGAATAAGGGCGTGATTATAAGAGTTATCAAGCTTCTTTACAAGGATTATCCGAAGCTCGTTCCGATAACCGCCTCGTGTATACTCTTCGCGGCACTCGTTTCCGCTATCCCCGCAATATTCATCCAGAAGATAACCGCAGTTATCGAGATCTACGTGGCGACGGGTGACTACGCCACGGCGTCAAAGGAAATAATTCCGAGCATCATCTTCCTTGCCGCCCTCTACGTCATATCTATAATCGCGGTAACCGTCGATACGCAGATCACCGCAAGGGTAACGCAGGGCTTCCTCTCAAAGATGAGAATAAGAATGTTCCGCGGAATGCAGAATCTTCCCGTCAAGTATTTTGATACCCATAAGCACGGCGATATAATGAGCTACTATACCAACGATATAGACACGCTCCGCGAGCTTATCTCGCGCTCCTTGCCCACGCTTCTTCGCTCGGGAATCGTCGTTCTCACGGTGTTCTTCATTATGATTTACTACTCCGTTTGGCTCACGCTTATCCTTGTCTTTGGCGTGTTCCTTATGCTCTTCGTCTCCAAAAAGGCGGGCGGCGGCTCCGCAAAGCATTTCAGAGGCTTGCAGAAATCCGTTGCAGGACTTGAGGGCTACGTTCAGGAGATGATGAACGGTCAAAAGGTAGTAAAAGTCTTCTCAAGAGAAGAGAAATGTAAAGAAGAGTTTGCAAAAGTTAACGATAGACTCTATAACGAGAGCTTCAGAGCGCACGCATATTCCAACGCGCTCGCCCCGATAATTATGAATATCGGTAACGTTATGTACGTTATAATCGCGACTGTCGGCGGTATATTCCTTCTTATTCCCAATTTCTACAACCTCAGCCTCTCCGGGGTACCGTTTGGCATCAGCATCGTTATTCCGTTCCTCAATATGACCAAGCAGTTCACGGGAAATATAAACCAGCTTTCACAGCAGATAAACTCCATCGTTATGGCGATGGCAGGCGCGGGAAGAGTGTTCGAGCTTATCGATGAGAAGCCCGAATGCGACGAGGGATACGTAACTCTCGTTAACGCTGAGGTGGACGAAAACGGAGCCGTTACCGAGTGCAAGGAAAGAACGGGTAAATGGGCGTGGCGTCATCCTCACGCAGACGGAAGCGTGACCTACACTCTCCTTCGCGGAGACGTTCGTATGACCGACGTTGATTTTGAGTACGAGCCGGGAAAGCCCGTGCTTAAGAACGTGAGCGTTTACGCAGAGCCGGGACAAAAGGTTGCCTTCGTAGGCGCGACCGGTGCCGGAAAAACCACTATAACCAACCTTATCAACAGATACTACGATATTGCCGACGGTAAGATACGTTACGACGGCATCAACGTCAATAAGATAAAGAAATCCGATCTCAGACGCTCTCTCGGAATCGTTCTTCAGGAGACCAATCTCTTCACGGGAAGCGTTATGGATAACATTCGCTACGGAAAGCTTGAGGCGACCGATGAGGAATGCATTGCCGCGGCTAAGCTTTCGGGAGCGCACGATTTTATAACGAGACTCCCCGACGGATACGATACCGAGCTTTCGGGCAACGGAGCGAATCTCTCCCAGGGACAGCGTCAGCTTATAGCTATAGCCCGTGCCGCGGTTGCCGATCCTCCCGTAATGATCCTTGACGAGGCTACCTCGTCCATCGATACGAGAACCGAGGCTATCGTTCAGGCGGGAATGGATAAGCTTATGGAGGGCAGAACCGTCTTCGTAATAGCGCACAGACTTTCCACCGTGCGAAATTCCGACGTAATAATGGTGCTTGATCACGGTGAGATAATCGAGCGCGGCTCCCACGAAAAGCTCATCGAACAGAAGGGAACCTACTACCGTCTTTATACGGGTGCGTTCGAGCTTGAATGATGCCGTTCTTTGATCTTCAAAAGGGGTAAATTATGAAAAAATGTTCTTTTACGGGGCACCGCGTGATCCCCGACTCGCACAGTGCGAGGCTTGACGGTCTTTTATCCCGTGCGATAAACTTTGCGTATTCCGAGGGATGCCGAGAATTTTACACGGGCGGTGCCCTTGGCTTTGATACGATGGCTGCAAGAAAGCTTATCGCGTACAGAATATCGCACCCCGACGTGCGCTTTATAGTAGTTGTTCCTTGCGAAAATCAGGCTGAAAAATGGTCGAAGGCGGATAGGGATGCCTACGAGTATATCCTCTCGTGTGCCGACGAGGTGATCTTCTCGTCCGAGGAGTATACCAAGGACTGTATGAGACGTCGCAACGAATATCTTGCCGACGTGTGCGATATCCTTATCGCGTATTCGGGCAAATACTCAAGCGGCTCGGCACAAACGGTGAGAATGGCACAGGCTCGCGGAAAGACGGTCTATAACCTCTACCGAAGCGCATCGGGAGAAAGAGCCTGAGCGCGACTTAAAAACTGTAAAGCGAGGCTTACAAAAGCCACGAAAAATGAATATTTCTGCTCCGAACCATCACTTTTACGGTGATTTTTTGGGGCAGATTTTTTTATCCCGAGGGGAGCAAAAAAAAATCAAAAAAATGTCAATTCCACTTGATTTTTCTTGAGTGGTATGTTATACTATATGTGGTAAAATATATTTAGGAGGCGTCAATGAAGGAATTACTTGATTTGATATACGGCTTCAGAGCAAAGGAAATGGACTTCAACGAGTTCGTCGGAGGTCTTGGAGCTTGGTTTAACGATATAGGAGTCGGCGGACCCGTTATGGATACTATTGCAAAGTCCTGGTTCCCCTTCTTCGCTTTTGCTATGGGTGCTCTTCTTCTCTTCTACGGAAGAAAGTGGTTCGGTAGCCTTAAGTTTATGGCGTTTGCCTCGATAGGCTTCGTTGCGGGACTTGTTTTCAACCCCATGCTCGTTGGAATGCTCCCCTTCCTTGAGGGAAAGGCTTGGATAACCGGTGGGCTTTGCGCTATGATACTTGCAGTTCTCAATAAGCTCCTTTTCGGTGTTTCTTATTACTGCTTGCCCCCCGTGATAGTGTTTATTATCTGCTACTACCCCGGATACATTCCTTACGATCTTCCTTCGGCAGGAGTTCTTCCCAAGTGCTTGTTCGCCGCTGCAGGTATGCTTCTTATCATGATCATTATCCGCAGAGATTTTGAGAGAATAGTTACCGCTCTTGGCGGTTCGATGCTTATCAACTACGGTGTTAAGCGCATTTACGACTACACCGCATCGATTCCCGATATCGCGAAGTACGTTGATCTTACCGTGATCGGAATCCTTGCCTTGATAGGCTTCGTTTATCAGTACAGACGCAGAAGAAGATACTACTATTAATATTAAAAGGTGGAAAACCGTGCTTGGTTCTCCACCTTTAGTTTTTTGATCATTTTATAAAGGAAGGAAAGAACAATGAAAAAGACAAGTCTCAAAAGAGCGTTATCGTTAATGCTCGCATTCGCGCTTCTCATTTCCTCTTTTGCTGTATTCTCCGTTAGCGCGGCAGATGAGAGCAGCGAGGAGGTATCCGTGGATATCGTATCGAAAAACGTTTACTACGGCGAGACCTTAAGATTTATGTTTGCCGTTAAGGCGAGCGGCATCGGTGCCGACGACTCGGTTGCCGTAAAGCTTTACGATGCGAAGAGCAACGAGCTTGAAACCGTCTCAAGCTACACCGCCGAGACCGTAAACGGTGAAGAATGCTACGTTTTCACCTCCGCGTACGGTGTTCCCGAGCAGAATATCGACAGTGAGATATACGCAAAGGCTGTCGTCACGAGCGGCTCCGATGTAAAGGCAGAGAGCACTCTTATTGGATACAGTATCCTTGAGTACCTCTGGGAGCGTCTCACCGTCTCCAAGGACAACGGCAGGGTGACCGACGATCAGGCGGCACTCTACGAGGGGCTTATCGAGTACGCAGGCCTTGCCGAGAAGGTGCTCACCGATAAGACCGAGGACGAAAGAATTGCAAATTATTCCTATATCCGCGTAATGAACGGCAGCCTTTCGGGTGAGGATGGCGTTATCGTAAAGCAGGGAAGCGCGGTAAGTGGATTTCGGCACGCTATCAAGTCTCCCACCTATACTGTGGTTTGGCAGATAGATAAATTTGATAAGTCTGGCAATTATATCGACTCGGACATCCTCACCGATGCCGAGCTTCAGGCAAACGGCTATACCGTAACCAACGATAACGTAGTTATCAGCGCGAGAGAAAATTCCATCACCGAGGCAGACGTGCTCTCTCAGATCGCAAGCTTCGGCAACCCCTCCAACCCCAACAAGAACGGCAGCACCTACGGCTCAAGAGGATGCGTTCGCTTCTCCTTCCCGGTAAAAGAGGGCACCACCTTCACGCTCAAGGAGGAGTACCGCGATAAATACAAGATCGCGATGAATTACACCACGAACCCCGAGTATAAGAATACATCGAAATTCACTATTTACGATCTTGGCTGGGATGCCGACGGCGTACATACCACCGCGAAGGATCACGACGGACTTTATCCCGTAATTTGCTTCACTCACAAGGCGGGCGGCGCGTTCGATCAGGGCGAGATCGAAACCCTCGTAACGATGCTTGAGGTTACCGGTGAAAAGGCAACCGTAGATACCGTAAGAGGTAAGCTCACGGAAGCCGAGCTTGAAAGACAGATAGGTCTTTTCGGAAGCGTGGTTCAGCCGAACGTCCTTACGAGACTCAGAATCAATCTTGCAATAAAGATGCAGGCAGGAACGAGGGTAAGCTTCGTGGGAGACACGGGGGTTTACAACTGGGCGGTCGTTGAAATGACCAATACGGGCTCGACGACTTATATGTTTGATACCGGCTGGAACACCTCCTGGGCAGATCCCTCGAGAGCGTACGCTTCTCAGATCAACGGCTCGTACCTCTCCCTTACCGTAAAGAAGGCTGCGGGAGGCGAGTTCACCACAGCAGATCTTGATAACCTTGCATCTATGTTCGCGGTTGACGGATATAAGTACTACGATACGGGTGTTTACACGACCGTCGAGGCAGAGGATAACGCAGTAAGATCCGTCAATCACAGAGGCTACGTTACCGCTCCCGAGAACACGCTTGAAGCGTACAGACTCTCCGCTCTTAACGGCTTTAATGCGGTAGAATGTGACGTTAGCTTTACAAAAGACGGCTACGCGGTGCTTATTCACGATGGAACTATCGACCGCACGTCGAACGGAACGGGAAGTATTTCCTCGCTCACTCTTGAAGAGGTAAGACGGTACGATTTCGGCTCGTGGAAGGCTCCCGAATACGCAGGCGTTAAGATCCCTACCTTCGAGGAATTCATCGCGCTTTGCCGCGAGCTTGACCTTCATCCCTATATCGAGCTCAAGAGCGAGCTTGCAGAGGGGCAGGCGGAAATGCTCGTCGAAACGGTTGCGCGCTACGGTATGCTCGATAACTGCACATGGATATCCTTTAAGGCAGGCGCGCTCACGCAGATCAAAAACGTTGATCCTAAGGCAAGACTCGGCTATCTCGTTAACAGCACCGCAGGACTTACCGAGACGAAAATAAACGATGCCAAGGCACTCCGTACCGAAGAAAACGAGGTATTCATCGACCTTGAATACGGACTTGCGACCGAGGCAAACGTTGCTACCTGTAAGGCAGAGGGCTTTGCCATCGAGGTATGGACGGTAGATAAGACCGACGTTCTCGATAAGCTTGATCCTTACGTCAGCGGAGTAACGAGCAACTTCGTCGTTGCAGGCAAATATCTTGCCGAGAAAAACGGAAAATAACAATTGATAAAAAAGCCGCCACGGTTACGGAATATTCCGCCCGAGACGGCTTTTCCTTCTTTTCTTTGCAGCCGAGAGGGAAAATAGAAATCCGCGTTTATCACAATATGACAAAAAACGGCGTAAAACGTATTTAAAATCTCGCCCACGCGACAAAAAATATTTTTATACGCGCAGTTTATTGACAATCACGAAAAAATATAGTAAAATGTATACGTTAAAAAACAATTAAGGAGAGTAAAATGGATATTCTTGAAAAAAATAACCTTAAGCGCATCGCAAACGACGTTCGAGTCAATATAATCGAGTCGGTATACGCGGCAGGCTGCGGCCATCCGGGCGGTTCGCTTTCGATCGCGGATATCATTACCTATCTTTACTTCAAGGAGCTCAACGTAGATCCTGAAAATCCCAAGATGGAGGACAGAGACAGATTCGTTCTTTCCAAGGGACACACCGCACCCGCGCTTTACGCGGTGCTTGCCGAAAAGGGCTTCTTTGAGAAGGAAGAGCTTAAGACGCTCCGTAAGACCGCGTCAAGACTTCAGGGCCACCCCGATATGAAGGGCATTCCCGGAGTTGATATGTCCACGGGCTCTCTCGGTCTCGGTATTTCCACCGCCTGCGGAATGGCACTTTCCGCAAAGGTATACGGAAAGACCAATAGAGTATATACCATCGTCGGTGACGGTGAGAGTGAGGAAGGTCAGGTTTGGGAGGCAGCAATGTTTGCCGCTCACTATAAGCTTGACAATCTCGTAGCGGTTCTTGACTGGAACGGCTTGCAGATCGACGGTGCTATCACCGAGGTTATGAACCCCACCCCCCACGATGAAAAGTTCCGCGCATTCGGTTGGCACGTTATAAGCATCGACGCTCATAATTTCGATGAGATCGAGGCTGCCTTTCTGGAGGCAAAGACCGTAAAGGGCAAGCCCACCGTAATTATTGCAAAGTCGGTTAAGGGTAAGGGCGTTTCCTATATGGAGAATGCGTGCGAGTGGCACGGTCAGGCTCCCAAGGAGGACCTCTACAAAGTAGCAATGGAAGACCTCGGCAAGATCGCCGAGAGCCTTAAGTAATAAAGGAGGAGATCACGATGGCAGATAAGAAGGCAACCAGAGAAAGCTATGGCGCGGCACTTGCCGAGCTTGGCGAAAAGTACGATTTCCTCGTTCTTGATGCAGACCTTGCGGCAGCAACCAAAACGGGTATGTTCAAGAAAAAGTTCCCCGAGCGTTTCTTCGATTGCGGTATCGCAGAGGGAAATATGATGAGTGTAGCGGCAGGAATTGCTTCCACCGGAAAAACAGTTTTTGCGTCATCCTTTGCTATGTTTGCGGCAGGACGTGCGTTTGAGCAGGTGAGAAACTCAATCGGTTACCCCCATCTCAACGTTAAAATCGGTGCAACTCACGGCGGTATCTCCGTTGGTGAGGACGGTGCAACACACCAGTGCAACGAGGATTTTGCAACAATGCGCTCGATTCCCGAAATGGTAGTTATCAATCCTTGCGACGCCGTTGAGGCTCGTGCGGCGGTTGAGGCGGCAATCCTTCACGACGGCCCTGTTTATATGAGATTTGGTAGATATGCGTGCCCCATTCTCAACGGTGAAGATTACAAATTTGAGCTTGGCAAGGGTGTATGTCTCGCGGATGGTAGCGACGTAACTATCGTTGCGACAGGACTTATGGTATCCATTGCGCTTGAGGCTCGCGAGCTTCTTGCAAAAGAGGGTGTTTCCGCGCGAGTTGTTAACATTCACACAATCAAGCCCATTGACAAGGATATTATCGTAAAGGCGGCTCGTGAAACGGGTGCGCTCGTTACTGCTGAGGAGCACAATATCTATGGCGGTCTTGGCTCTGCGGTGGCAGAGGTGCTTGTTGAAAATTGCCCCGTACCCATGGCAAGAGTGGGTGTTGAGGACACTTTTGGACGTAGCGGCACAGTTCCTGCACTTCTTGAATATTACGGTCTTACCGCCGAGAATATGGCAAAGAAGGCAAAGGAAGTTATTGAAAGAAAAAAGTAAGAGGTAAGACGTGGGGGCTTTTTTGAAAAATCGCCCCCACACCCTCAAAAAACCATAATGGAAGAGCTCTTACCTTTATGTGTGTAATTTTTCGATAAAATGCGAGTATTTTATCGGTTTTGAAACCACGGAACATCCTTTCGCACAAA
>JBGVKA010000193.1:0-2310 GCA_045129715.1 Eubacteriales bacterium
CAACGGCTCGCACGACGTTGACGAGGCTTGGGAGATGTGGTCTTTACCGATAGGCAACGGATATTTCGGTGCAAACGTTTTCGGAAGGACTGAGACCGAAAGAATACAGATATCCGAAAAGACTCTCGTAAATCCGCATACGGTCAAGAAGGACGGTGTCACTTACACCGTCGGCGGTACTAACAGCTTCTCGGAGACCTACATCGATCTTGGTCACACCTCGGTCAGCGATTACACCCGTTATCTTGATCTTGAGACCGCAATATCGGGAGTTGAATACACCTGTGGCGGCGTTACATATACGCGAGAATATTTCGCATCTTATCCCGACCGCGCTCTCGTTATCCGTCTTGATGCAAGCGAGAGCGGCGCGCTTTCATTTACGCTTCGTCCAACTATTCCCTACGAGCAATCGTACGGAGGATACGTCGGTGATAACGTGGCAAAATCGGGAACGGTCACCTCGAAGGTCGAGAGCGGCGCAGGATACGTTGAGCTTTCGGGAAATATGAGCTACTACGGAGTTGATTTCCTCGGTATATACAAGGTTTATACAGACGGCGGTGTCGTAACCGCATCCACCACTCGGCACACGTATAAGGATACCGACGGCTCCGAGATCACAGACACTGACGGAACTATCGTTGTAAGTGGCGCGAAAAGTGCTTATATCGTACTTACGCTCGGTACGGATTACGAGCTTTCGAGCGACGTGTTCACCTCGTCGGAGACCGACAAGCCCACTACCGACACGACTCTCGATGATGCGAGAGTTAAGGTCGAGGGATATATGGCCGCAATCAAAGAAAAAATTTCCGGCAAGAGCTACGAGGAGGCTTACTCCACTCTCAAGCAAAGCCACGTAAGTGACTACAGGGAGCTTTTTGACAGAGTTTCGCTCGATCTCGGCACAAAGGAGTCGGACCTCTCGCTCACTACAGACGAGCTTATCAAGAGATATCAGAGCGGCACCGAAAGTACTTATCTTGAAACGCTCCTCTTCCAATACGGCAGATATCTTCTTATCGCATCCTCTCGCCCGGGCTCTCTTCCCGCAAATCTTCAGGGCGTATGGAACACCTATAATATGCCTGCGTGGGCTTGCGACTACACCAACAACATCAACGTTGAAATGAACTACTGGCCCGCCTTCTCCACTAACCTTGCAGAAACGTTTGAGGCTTACGTTTCTTATAACGAGGCTTATATGGAAATGGCAGAGGCGTTTGCAGACGAGCTCATAAATAAGAACAACTCAGCGGACAGCGGTAAGGATGGCGGAAACGGTTGGGTACTCGGTGATCATACCTCCGTGTACAAGTACACGAGCAGTGAATCCGCAGGAAACCTCGGATTTATGACTCAGGTATTCTGGGATTACTATTCGTACACTCGCGATCCTGCAGTTCTTAATTACGTTTATCAAATACTCGTCAGTGCCGCAAGGTACGTAACGAAATGCGTGAAGGTCGATGCGAACGGAAATTATCTCGTTCTAAACTGCGACTCTCCCGAAATGTTCGTTAACGGCATCTGGTACTACACGGACGGCACGACCTATGCGCAAAGCTTTGCTTACCTCAACAACTATAACGCACTTGAGGCGGCAAAGGCACTTGGAATAGACCTTTCCGATACCGAGCTTCTTTCGACCGAGGAATACTCTATCCTCAAGACGATAATGGAGCAGATAGACAAATACGATCCCATACAGGTAGGTCTTTCGGGACAGATAAAGGAATTCCGCGAGGAAGATTATTACGGCTCCGTCGGTGATGAATACAGCCACAGACACACCTCTCAGCTCGTCGGTCTTTATCCCGGAAATCTCATAAATTCAACCACGCCCGCGTGGCTTGATGCGGCAACCGTAACGCTTAACGAAAGAGGCGATTCGGGAACGGGCTGGGGCTTATCCTTCAAAATGAATCACTGGGCAAGAACCAAAAACGGCGAAAGAGCTCACGATCTTCTTGAAAATCTCTTAAAAAAACAGACCGCAGAGAATCTTTGGACATTCCACCCTCCGTTCCAGATCGATGCAAATCTCGGTGCAACGGCAGGTATTTCCGAGATGCTTCTTCAAAGCCACGAGGGATACGTAGCTCCTCTCGCAGCACTTCCTTTGGGCTGGGAAACAGGCTCTTATACAGGGCTCGTGAGCCGAGGAAATTTTGAGGTTTCTGCGGCTTGGGAAAACGGAGTTGCAAAGACGTTTAATATCACTTCAAAGTCCGGCGGTACCGCTTCGGTTTACTACCCTTCCATCACAGGCGCTTGCGTTGTTGATTCGGGCGGAAACACCGTTAA
>JBGVKA010000194.1:0-4276 GCA_045129715.1 Eubacteriales bacterium
CATGAAAAACAGAAAAATCGTAGTTATTGCGTTCACTCTTATTGCTGTATTGCTTCTCGGCGTAGGTTACGCAGCAGTTACCGACGATCTTAAGATTCTCGGACATGTAAAGACTAACATGGAAACTATCACGAGCGACTTCCAGCTTGACGTTCGCTTCAAGGATGGTAGCGGAACTGTTATCAAAGATGATACAAACCCCACCAGTGATCCTACCTTCATCGGCAGAGCACACGCAAAGGTTGACTCTGTAAACGATACCAGCATGGATACCGCTGTTATTACTATTGAAAACTTCACTGCAAGCGGACAGACCGTTCAGGCTCTCTTCACAATCGTAAACTTCAGCACCGACTTTGCTGCTGAGATCGCTCCCAACCTCACCGCTACCTTCGAGGCTACAGGCGAGGGCGAGGCTCATACCCCCGTATTCAGCATGGATTGGGAATGGTTTGACGTAGAGGAAGAAAAGGGTACCGGCGGCCAGGATCCCGTTGTTCTTACAGCATGGGACGGCGTTAGCGAGGATACCGTTGATGCTGCTGTTATTCTCGTAACCATTAAGCTCATTGATGCTCCCGATGAAGAGCACGCAGGCACCTTCACTCTCGGTATCACCGCAACTGCACAGTAATAGGCAGACGGTTTAACAAGGAAGCCGAATAAATAAACAAAATTAAACCAAACAAATAAGAGATAGATAGGAGGATGGCAAATGACCGATAAAAAGAAATTACGCATTTTTTCGGTGTCTATTCTTGCCGTCCTCCTTATCTCTCTTTTAGTGCCGCAAGGAACAAGCGGAAGAATACTTGCAGCTTGTCTTCTGCTTCCTGCGGCGGTATTGGTGTACGTTCTCATAAAGAAAAGACCGATATTGTCAATGAATAAGAGCCAGATAATATACGTTATGTCGCTTATAGCGATAGTATATTTGGCACTTTATTATCTTTCCGGCCTGTACTTCGGATTCTATAATAATCTTTATACCTTGAATGCAAACACGGTATTAAAGGTTGTGCTGCCGATAGTGGTTATTATCGTAGGCACCGAGGTTATAAGATACGTGATAATATCTCAAGAGGACAAGCTGTCAGTCGCGCTGTTTTATATTTCGTGCGTTATCGCCGAAACGTTTGTTTATTCAAGCGTTCCGTCGGTAGAATCCTTCAGTAGCTTTTTAGGTCTTGTTACAGGAACAGTCCTTCCGGCAATACTTTACAATCTTCTATATAATTATTTGTCAAAAAGATACGGTATATATCCGAATTTGATATATCGACTTTTAACGACACTTTATATTTACCTTATTCCCGTTGTATCGGGAATTTCCGCATCGCTTATCAACTTTATTAACGTTATATTGCCGATAGCAATTTACGTTTTTATCGATACTCTTTACGGAAAGAGAAAAAAATACGCGCTGAAAAAATGGCGCGTTTCACTTAAAATTGTTTCCGTCGTGCTCACGGTTGCAATATTGATAATTATGACGGGCACAATTATGCTGATCTCAAATCAATTCCGTTACGGAGCGTACGTTATTGCGACCGACTCTATGACGGGTGAGCTTAATAAGGGTGACGTCGCCTTGTATGAAAGATACGACGATCAGCCTATTATTGAAGGTCAGGTTATTGCTTTTGAAAAAGACAACCGTGTTACCATACACAGAGTTGTTGAAATACAGATTATTAACGGGGAAGTACGTTACTATACCAAGGGAGATATTAACGAAGGGCTCGATACGGGCTTTGTTGTTAAATCCGATATAATCGGCTTGGTCGAGTATAGGCTTCCGTATGCAGGCTATCCGTCTATATGGTTAAGAGGCCTGTTTAAGCGTTAGAAAGGAGAACTTATGTCTGAAGCCGAAAGAAGACAACGACAGGAATATAAAATCAAGCGTAAGAGAAGAATATATATTCAGACAATAGCTCTTATTATACTTGTTGCACTTTCACTCGGTTCGTTTTACATATACGATCAAATGAACAGCACGTACTACGTTGAGTACGGTGAGGGCGGAAGCATCGATTACAAGGTCGATTACATAGAAAACGAGTATTTTGAAAATGAGCCGATAGAGTCAGGTAAGTCTTATATTTCGTCGCTTGTTGATGGTATAAACGCCGATTTTAAGTATAATTTCAATATCGGTGCGCCCGACGTTTCATTTAACTATTCCTACGATATCGTAGCAGAGGTTGTTATTGCCGATAAGACAAGCAAGGAAGTCATTTACAAATATCAGGATGTTCTCGTGCCAAACAAGGTGGTAGATTCAAAGAACAAATCCTCGTTTGCTATAAAGGAAAGCGTTACTGCTGACTTTGCAAGATACGACGGTATGGCAAGAGAGTTCGTAGAGGTGTACGGACTTAAGAACGCATCAACTACGCTTAACGTCACGTTTAACGTAAAGACGGTTGCAAGCTGTGATAAGTTTGAGGAGAGCAAGACGGTATCTCATCAGAATACTCTCGTAGTTCCGCTTGGTGAGGTAAACTTCAGCATTTATTCCTCGACCAAGGCTCCAAGCGGTGAGCCAAAGCTCATTGCGTACGAGGGCATGGTCAACAGAGATCTCTTCTTCATCATCGCGGTATCCGCGGCGGCGCTTGCCGTTATTATGATGATCGTTCTTATAGCTTATATCAACGTTACCAAGAATGATGACGTAAACTACGTTATCAAGGTGAGAAGATTGCTCTCGACGTATCGTTCGTTTATACAGCAGATAGAGGGCGAGTTCAACGACGAAGGATATCAGAGAGTGGAGATCAAGACGTTTACAGAGATGCTTGGAATCAGAGATACAATCCAATCTCCGATACTTATGAGTGAAAACAGAGACGAAACCATGACGCAGTTCCTTATTCCTACAAACACCAAGCTCCTTTATACGTTTGAGATAAAGGTCGACAATTACGACGAGATATACAGCTCTCGCGCAGAGGTCGAGGCGGCTGAGGCAGCCGGGGTATAATTTAAAGCAAAATAAGCTCAAAGAGTGCTTTTCTTCAAGGGAAGGCACTCTTTTCTTTGTTTAGATGAATTTTTATTATCAAATAAATCGGTTTTTTTGAAAAACCTCTTTACTTTTGAGGATAAATGTGATATTATAAAGAGTGGAGATTTGTTTCCACTTTTTTTGGTGCGCAAATTTCCGCGTAAGATTCAGTTTAAAAAATATTTTATAAATTTCAGGAGGAATTCCAAACATGGCAATCGTAAGAAAAAAGCTTTCCATGGACGGTAACCAGGCTGCGGCGCACGTAAGCTACGCCTTCACAGAAGTTGCGGGTATATTCCCCATAACTCCTTCCAGCCCTATGGCAGACTACACCGACCAGTGGGCAGCACAGGGTCTTAAGAACGTTTTCGGCACTACCGTTAAGGTAACCGAGATGGAGTCTGAGGCAGGTGCGGCAGGTACCGTTCACGGCTCTCTCGCGTCCGGTGCTCTTACCACCACTTACACCGCTTCTCAGGGTCTTCTTTTGATGATTCCTAACATGTACAAGATCGCAGGTGAGCTTCTCCCTGCAGTATTCCACGTTTCCGCACGTTGCGTTGCATCTCACGCGCTCAACATCTTCGGTGATCACTCCGACGTTTACGCGTGCCGTCAGACCGGTTTTGCAATGCTCGCTGAAACCAACCCTCAGGAAGTAATGGACCTCGGTGCAGTTGCACACCTTGCAGCTATCAAGGGCCGCGTTCCTTTCCTTAACTTCTTCGACGGCTTCAGAACCTCTCACGAGATCCAGAAGATCGAGGCTTGGGACTATGCTGACCTCGAGGAGATGCTTGACAAGGACGCTGTTGCAGCATTCCGCGCACACGCGCTCAATCCTAACCATCCCGCACTCCGCGGATCCGCAGAGAACGGTGATATCTTCTTCCAGCACAGAGAGGCTTGCAACAAGTTCTACGATGCACTCCCCGCTGTTGTTGAAGAGTATATGGACAAGGTTAACGAAAAGCTTGGCACTAACTACAAGCCCTTCAACTACTACGGTGCTCCCGACGCTGACAGAGTTATCATCGCTATGGGCTCTATCTGCGACGTAATCGAGGAAGTTATCGACTATATGAACGCAAACGGCGAAAAGGTCGGTCTTATTAAGGTAAGACTTTACCGTCCCTTCTCCGCTGAAAGACTTATCGCAGCAATTCCTGCATCTTGCAAGAAGATCGCAGTTCTTGACAGAACCAAGGAGCCCGGCTCTCTTGGTGAGCCTCTCTATCTCGACGTTGTTACCGCTCTTGC
>JBGVKA010000195.1:0-2245 GCA_045129715.1 Eubacteriales bacterium
AGACAGATGGGAATACCGTCATAGCAATATTTCTCAAGCATACGGTATTCCCATCTGTCTATTGGATTACCATTGTGTTCTTCAAGAAAGTCGTTTAAAGGTTTTAATGAGACCTTTCCTTCTTCAATTGGATAAAAATAAAATTTATCGAACCAGAGCGGAGAAATTTTTGTTGAAATCTCCACCCCTCCATCCACCTCTTCTGTATATTTCCTCTTTAAAATGAAAAGTTGCATATAAAAGCAATCGAAGTTACCTAAGAAATCTCTCAAATCCTGATGCGTCGTGTCAAAAGTTGATATAATAGGAATAAAAACTCTTTCATCGGTTATAATTCCCCTATCATACAAATTTTCTATGACCTCACATTCAATCATAAGATATTTGCCATTATAATCTACCTCTACAAACGCGTTTTCATATATTTCAACGATCCTGAGTTTTAAAAACAACACACTTCCAACCTTTAAGAAATAATTATAGATCGAATCAACCCAGCCTTCATCCCGACCGTTATCTTCTTCATTTTCCTCTTTTTCGGTGCTATCCTCGTTATTGTCGGGAGATTCGGGCTGATTATTATTTTCGGTATCGTTTGTTTCCTCTATCTTTTCAACTGCTGTGTCTTTATCAATAAATTTATTTTTCAGATCACTTAAATCACAGGATGTCAGCACTGCCAATATAAAAATACACACGGATAAAGCTACTATTTTTTTTAGTAGCCTTTTGCATTTATCAAGCATAACTTCTTTTCTCCTAATAAGTAAAAATATCGCATATACATTATTGTTTTTTTATATTCATCTTAGCGGATATCGCGCTTGGGCATTTATAAAAAATACCGGTTTCCGTGCTTTGGCGAAAAATACGGAAGAGCTCTCGCTTATCAGCTCTCGAGGTGGGCGAGTATCTTTTCCCAGACGGTCTCGTCCTGCTCGGTCATTCTGTGCCAATCGAACGAAGAGACGAACGCCTGCTTCTTCTCGTCGGTGAGGTTTTTCGAATCCGCGAGCTTTGATCTTTTTCTGAGAAATTCCTTGAGGTAAATCACCGCGTCCTCGGTGTAGTTCGGGTTATGTCCCTTTCTCTTCTCAAGCATAAGGGTTACGTTTTTCGCCTCACCGAGTCCTGCTTTGAGTATGTTGTAATGCTTTTTCTTGCAAAGAACGTCGTTATCCGAGTAGATAAGGAGCGCCTTGACGTCGGAATTCGAAAGAGTTTCGACGGCATTAAAATCAACGAAATCGGGATTTGTCTCGCGCTCAAGCTTGAGAACGGCACGGCGGTATCCGCGAAGGATCCCCGGGAAGAAGGTTGCAAGCATATCCGCGACGGATACGAAGCCCGAAAAGGCTACGATATGAGATATTTCGGGATGAAGAGCCGCGATATTCATAGTTGAAAACGCGCCCCAGCTATGCCCCATAACCGAGATATCCAAGCCCGAAAGCTCGTCGCTCGACTTTATCGCACTGATGCAATCGTTAAGATCGCAAAGAGACTGCGAGAGTCCCATGGCACCCTCACCGCCGGATCTCATACATCCCGTATGGTCGTATGCGAGAACGCGATAGCCTGCGCGCGTGAGGAGGTCTATCTCCTTCATATACGCCGTGTGTCCGCTTCCGAAGCCGTGGTCGAATACCACGAGTCTTCCCTCTCGGTAGCCGTCACGGTAATAGATATTACCCTTGAGCTTATGTCCGTGAGAGGACTTGAAGGTGAATTTTTCCCTGTTCATTCCGGGAAAATCGTCACTTGAAAAATAGAATACCGTTTCGGTATCGTCACAACGCGCGAACATCATCGCGCGGTAGGAATCAACTATCTGCTTTTCGAAAATCACCGTAATTTTCTCCTTGAGCTTACGATTTTTTGTTATGAGAAGCGAGAGTGCCGTCATCTCGCACTCCCGGTACGTTCGGTATTATTTATTCTCGCTCTTATTTTCTCTTTTGGGAGCGAAAAATCTGCTTTTATATTTCTGCAAGAAGCCTTGGAGCTGCTTTTTATGACTGCAAAGCTTTTCCTTACAGCACGAGCAATCGAGACATTTATTGGTGCTCGTTGAAAATCTTTCGGGGTGCACTCTATAGGCTATCTCCCATCTTAAGAGAAGCAAAAGAGCAAAGCCGAGGAGCGAATAGGTATACACGCTCGGTATAAATACGAGGGGCGTGAACATCATTGCGAAATCCCAGTTATATATTCTGCAGGTACCGCAGCAGCGGTTCTTCATTAT
>JBGVKA010000196.1:0-12066 GCA_045129715.1 Eubacteriales bacterium
TACTCTACCGCAAGCTTCCTTCCGTCCTCGGAGAATCCTAGCATAGCTACCATATTTGCGCCGTGGAATACCTTGTCAAGAGACTGCGCATCTATGAGCATTTCAGTAACAGTATTTCCGTTATCCCCCTGTCTCTGCTTATAAACTATAGTGTCAACGTCTATGTGGCCCGAAAGGATGAGCTTAACGTTTTCGTGCTTTCTTGCAAGCTTTTCCCAAACGTCAACGCCGGAGGCCTTTCTTGAGGGAAGGAGATAATTTCCGAAATCAAGAGTTTCACCGTCGTAATGAAGATAAGCGTGAGTGCTTATTATGACCTTGTGATCCTTGAACTCGTCTCTTCCCAAGATCTCGTTAGCCCAATCGAATACCGCATCCGTGGCGTTATAATTGAGATTCATTATAAGATAATCAACGTTGCCCACCTTAAGAGTGCGCCAAGTATTTGACGCCTTGGTTATATTGGTGCTGTCGGTAAGCTCGGCATAGCCGTAAATGCCTCCGTACTCAACAAACTGATTTATGTAGGACTCATTCTTGGAGAAATACGCATTGAGATCATTCGCATCGTCATGGTTTCCCGCAAGGAGCGCATATTCAAGGTTTCCGTCCATGATAGTGATTGCGTGATATGCTACGTCCCACTCGTTTTTTGGATCTGCCGCCGACTTATCTATTACGTAATATCCACCGTACGGCTTGCTTGTATCCTCAACGTATCTGTACGTATCATATCTTGAATCCGTGCCGTCACCGGACACGTCGGTAATATCGCCAAGACCTATTGAGTATACTATATTCTTATCCGTCTTATTATCAACTATCCACTGATAAAGCTCGGGTATTACCTCGGGATACATTCTTACCGTTTTCTGTGTATCTCCTATAACGGCAAACGTGTAAGCAGGAGTGAAGCCGAATACGTTAGAGCGTATGTCCTCCATCTGCTCCTCTGTAAGCCACGTTTCATTGAAAACGGCGTGGTTTTCGTTTCCGCTTTCGTCAAGGATGGTATTGCCCTTGTCACTCTCGTCTATATCGTAGTAGAGGATAACGGACTCGCGGTCAAGCTTGCTTGCCGTCATACCTACTCCCTTTTCATAGTCCGCCTTGATTTCAGCCGAAGAGCGCACGTCGGAATATACGGTCACGTCACCGAGACCGCCCTTGAAATATCTCGTATTAAGCTCGCGCTGATCACCGCCGAGCACGAAATCGTGGATAAGTATATTCTCGCTGAGGGTGGGATAGAAATACTTGCTTTCTCTAAGTGCTCCGTTTACGTAGCAAGAGACTACTCCGCTTTCGTTATCGTAAACGAGCGCAAGATGCACCCAGCTCGACTTGGGAAGTGCGGAATTCTCAAAGCTTATCGTATTTTTGCCGTATCCCGTCTTATCGTTCGTATAGATCGTGGGAATGCGGTTTGCCGCTATTTCAAAGTTGAGAGCATCCTCGCTCGTTCTTCCAGCGGAGTTGCCGAAAATAACGCCCGCATCACTTGAAGCCAACGACTCAGGGATATACACCCACGCTTCAAGCGTAGTTGGGATCTCGCTAAGGCTTCCCTTTACCGTATAGGTTGCATCGGGATATACCTTCGTTGCGTTTGCATCCGCCTCACGTGTCTGCACGAGACCGGGAATGCTTTCTTCCTCGGCAGAAGCAACTAATGCTACCGCAGTAATGATAACTGTCATTATAAGCAAAATAACGAGCAGCCTTTTAAAATTAAACATTTTTCTTTTCATAAAATCCACCTTTCTTAATTTTAAATTTTGAAGAGAGAAATCACTTCTCTTCATATTTATTTTATCATAAAAGCATTGACATCTTTAGCCAAATTTGATATAATTTATGACATAATTTGACCTAAGAGGTACATTATGAGATATTTTGAAGGCTTGAGACAGAACAACCGTCTATTTCATTGTGTTGCTCACACAAAAGAAAAGAAAAATGCGATGGCATGTACGCTTGAAACGCACATACAGCCCGGAATTGAGATTATATACGTTACTGACGGAAAATTCGACTTGCATATAAACGGAACGACAGAGACCATACGTGAGGGAGAGATCGGAATAATATTCCCTTTCCAGCCACACGGATATGAACGCTATGAGGGTGACGAATACGTTAGATTTGATTTTGACACCTCTCTTGCAGGTGATTTTTTCAACGCCAAGCAGGATAGGATCGGAAAGAAATCGGTTTTCAAGGCGAGCGAGGTAACGAAATTCACCATCAAGGAAAACTTTATAAAGGAAACGAACGAGTCCAAATTAAGCGCGCAGAACCTGCTTTATTCGATACTGAATGACTTTTCCTCTCAGGTCGAGCTCGTTCCCGTAAAAAAGGATAACAACGTTCTTGTCAAGGCGATAATGTACATAAGAAGCAATATGGAAAAGGATCTCGAAATGGATGGTGTCGCAAAGGCGCTTGGCTACAGCTACAGCTATTTTTCACGAGCGATCAATAAAATTGCGGGCTTTGGTTTCAATGCGCTTCTTGCCATGATACGCATTGAAAAGGCGAAAAGACTTCTCAGAGAAACAACAAAGACTATTCTTGAAATCGTTATTGAATGCGGCTTCGGCAGCGAACGAAGTTTTTACAGACAGTTCAAGGATATGGCAGGAGTCTCACCGCTGAGATACAGATCAAACACATAAAAAACAAAATTCGCAAAAAAATAAGCCGCAGAGCTAAAAATTATGCTCTGCGGCTTGTTTTTATGCTTGTTTTGTAAATTAAAGTTTACTTTTAAGTGTTATGACGCATTTTTAACTTTTATATTTGTTCGATTTTCAATTCTTTTTTTGAATTGCACGTTTTAAGAATTGCTCGTATTCATTCCCTTACGGGTAAGAGAAATTCTGTGCTTTTCAACGTTAACGTCCTTAATTCTAACCTCGATAACGTCACCCGTCTTGAACATCTCGGAGGGATGCTTGATGAAGCGGTCGGACATCTCGGAGATGTGAAGAAGACCGTCGTGGTGAACTCCGATATCTACGAAGCAACCGAAGTCAACAACGTTACGGACGGTTCCCTTAAGCTGCATTTCGGGCTTAAGGTCGGTGATATCGAGAACGTCGGTGGAAAGAACGGGAGCGGGAGCATCGTCACGGATATCTCTGCCGGGCTTCTCAAGCTCGTTGATAATATCCTCAAGTGTGGGCTCACCGCAGCCAAGCTCCTTAGCAAGCTTTGCGATGCCGTACTGAGTAACCTTGAACTTGAGAAGCTGAAGGTTATTATTGCGCACGTCCTCGGGGGTGAAATCAAATCTGTGAAGAAGCTCGTCTGCTATAGCGTAGGACTCGGGGTGAACGCCGGTGGAGTCAAACACGTCGGAAGCTCCGGGAATACGAAGGAAGCCTGCGCACTGAGTGAACGCCTTTTCACCGATCTTCGGAACCTTAAGGATCTGCTTACGGTTCTTGAACTCACCGTTTGCCTCTCTGTATGCAACTATGTTCTTTGCCGCGGTGGTATTGATACCGGAAACGTAGGAAAGAAGCGAATAGGATGCGGTGTTGATATCAACGCCTACCGCGTTAACACAATCCTCTACTACGCCGCCGAGAGCCTCGGTAAGTCTTGCCTGCTTCATATCGTGCTGATACTGACCAACGCCGATAGCCTTAGGCTCAATCTTAACAAGCTCTGCCAAGGGATCCTGAAGACGTCTTGCAATGGAGATCGCACTTCTCTGCATAACGTCGAACTCGGGGAACTCCTCGGTCGCAACCTTGGATGCGGAATAAACCGAAGCTCCTGCCTCGGAAACGATGGTGTACTTAACGCCCTTGGGACACTGGGGATCGCGAATAGTATCCGCAATGAACTTCTCGGATTCGCGGGATGCCGTTCCGTTACCGATAGCAACGACGTCAACCTTATATCTCGAGATAAGTCTGAGAACGATAGCCTTGGAGCGTTCAACGTCCTCTCTGGGCTTTACGGGATATATAACTGCGGTATCGAGAACCTTACCGGTAGCGTCTACTACTGCAAGCTTACAGCCGTGAGCGTAGCCGGGATCGTAGCCAAGAACGATCTTGCCCTTGATGGGAGATACGAGAAGAAGGTTACGAAGGTTTTCGGAGAATACCTTAAGTGCGCCCTCGGATGCATCGTCGAAGAGCGAGGTTCTTACCTCTCTTTCGATCGCGGGGAATAAGAGGCGGTCGTAAGCATCCTTAAGCGTCGCCATAATATAAGGAAGCGCGGGAGACTGCTTATTGGTAACCACCTTAGAAACGAGCTGAGCAATTCCGTCCTCCTCGGGAAGCGTTACCGCAACCTTGAGGAACTCCTCCTTCTCACCGCGGTTGATAGCGAGAACTCTATGTCCCTTGAGCTTTTTGATGGGCTCGGAGAAATCGTAATAATTTTCGTAAACGGAGGTCTCTTCCTTTGCTGCCTTCGTGGTAATCGAGCCGTAGCCCATAGTGAACTCACGGAGAAGCTTTCTGATCTCTGCGTTGTTGGATACGTCCTCTGCGATAATGTCGGACGCGCCCTGGAGAGCCGCCTGAACGTCGGGCACCTCTTTGCCCTCTTCCTCGGAAATAAATTCCTCTGCGTAAACAGCTATCTCGGGATCGTATACGTCCTTCTGCTCCATAATGTAATTTGCAAGGGGCTCAAGGCCTTTTGCTCTTGCGATAGACGCTCTGGTCGTACGCTTCGGCTTGAAGGGACGGTAGATATCCTCGATCTCTACGAGAGTTTTTGCATTGTTAAGCGCGAATTCGATCTCGGGAGTGAGCTTTTCCTGAGCCGCGATAAGACCTCTTACCTCCTCGCGACGCTCGTCGAGCTTGCGAAGGTACGTGAGTCTGTCAAAAAGATCACGAAGCACGCTATCGTCAAGGCTTCCTGTTACTTCTTTACGGTAACGGGAGATGAAGGGGATGGTATTTCCCTCGTCGATGAGCGCGACGGTGTTTGCAACCTGCTCCTCTGTAATTCCAAATTCTTGCGCCAGTGTTTTGTTGATTTCCATTTTTTGCTTTTCCTTTCCGAGTAAGTATCCGACGGTAAGCAAGGCTGTCATCGGATAACGATTTTACGATACGTGTGAATTTTGATATTCTATTTTTTCACTACCGATTATTCTAACATATTTCAATATATTTGTAAAGAGCTTTGAGCGTTTTTTTGCTTGTCGGGGCAACTTTTTTCATAGGATCACTTCGTGAAGGAAATAAGAAGCTCCTCCTCACTTTTCGTCAGGTAACGCCACTCTCCGTGCTGAAGTCCCCCGTCGAGAGGTATCGTGGCAAAGCTTGTTCTCTCAAGATAGGTAACTGCGTTGCCAAAGGAGGCTATCATACGCTTGATCTGATGATATTTTCCCTCGGTGAGCGTTATGATACCGCTCCTTCTTCCCTTGTCGAGCTCTATCTCGGCACTCTTGCACTTGTATCCGTCGCGGAGAGTTATTCCGCTTCTGAACTTGTCCTCGGCACCCTCGGGAAGCTCCTCTGCCGACTCAAAATAATATTTCTTCTCAACGTGGCGTTTGGGTGAAAGCACCGTGTGAGCGAGAACGCCGTCGTTGGTAAGTATCATAAGTCCAACGGTGTCCTTATCAAGTCTGCCGACCGGGAAGAGTCCGCGAGCTTGAAGCTCCTCGGGAAGAAGCTCGGTAACTACGGGAAGCTTCGAATCCTCGGTCGCGCTGACGTAGCCCTCGGGCTTATTTAACATAACGTAGACGAATTTTTTATAAGTGAGCTCTCTTCCCTGAAGGGTGACGACGTCACGGTCGGGATCGATGTGAGCCGAGAGGTCGCGGACGGGCACTCCGTTAACACTCACACCGCCTGCTCGAGCGATACGCGAGGCGTCCTTTCTCGATGCCGCGCCAAGCTCCGAAATAAATTTATCTATTCTCATTTTTCATTCCTTCTAATATTGATCTAACGTTAAACTTAAAAATGCGTATAAAACCCACACGCCCCCACACTTATCGCACAAATCCGATACTTGCGTGAGCTGTGCGAGGACTTTGGAAAGCGATATCTCGCACGATCAAAGCGCCTCCATTGAAGAGCGGACGGCATCGTCGGGAGATGCTTTTTCAAGGAAGACTCTGTCCTTCTTCTCGAGCTTCAAAAACTCATCGTAATATCTCTCGCCAAAGGCGTAAAGAGACCTTGCGTCAAAGTGCAAAAGATCACCGTTATCGGTAAGTCCCTCGGCAGAGGCAAAGCCGATAAGCTCGTTATCGGATGCAAGGCGTTCAAGCGCGCTATTTACCGCGCGGTAGTTATAAAGGTAGGGTGACTCGCGTTTCGGAAGGAAATCCCCAAGACCTCCAACGATAAACGGAACGTCGTCAAGACACAAGTCGCGGCGAAGCGCGTTGAATATCGCGCTCGCCTTGTCGTAATACGCCTCGGCAAGCGTGGGAGCGCAATCCGCCTCCCCCTGATGCCAAAGCACCGCCACTATAGTAGACGTCCTCTCGGCAAGGCGTGCTTGCATAACCGCGTGATCGTACAGAAGACCGCCCTCGCGCCATTGCAAAAGACTCGTTCCGCCGTCGGCACAGGGGATGATGCCCACGTCAACTCCGTGCTCCTCGGCATATCTTTTTGCGAAGCTCTCGGCAAGGCATACACCCGAAAATGCCCTATCGGGATTCACCGGGCGAAAGGCATTTTGCCACCTTCCGTTGCGGAGCACCTTGATGCGCGGATCGTTGATCGGAGGCACCTCGGATACACGTCCCCTGCCCGCCATATTTGATTGTCCGATTATAAGAATTGAATGTATCATATTACCTCTTTTTGCCGCAAAATGACAGCTTTTGTTTTCTTTTTAGCGTTTTTTACAAGGTTTGTACGGCATTTTTTATAGATCGATTTCTGCAAAAAACGCAAATCCGTGATGCGAATTGCCATCGCACAGATGATCCGGCGATACGTTTTCTCTAAAAAGCTTGCCCACGTTAATTCGCACCATATATTGTAGCTTAATTTCACGAAAATGTCAATCTCAGCAAAAAATTTTGTTTTCTGCTCCAAAAAACGCAAATTCTTTGTGCCTTTTTCACAAACGTCTTTGACAGTTTTATATAAATATATATTTATTTTTATTTTTACTTGCTTTTTAGGGGCGCGTATGGTACAATAGTATTTGGATGCAAATTTTGACAAAAGGGGATACACAATGGACACTTTAATTAAAGACACCGCAGATAATACAGAAATCACCTCGGACGAGCTCTCGAACGAGAATGCTGTCGCAAACATGACCGATAGCACCTCCTCTCCCGAGGTCGTTGAATTTATAACCGACGAGTCGGAAAAGGAGGATCTTACCGCCAAGGTATTCGAGGGCAACTTCGACTACGTTAAGGAGTTTCCCGACGAGTGCTACGAGGACTATATCGCAAACTTTAAGCCAAACACGAAAAAGCGCTATTTCTACCGCTTTGTGAAGCGCGCCTTCGATATATTCGCATCGGGGATCATGCTTCTTTTACTCTCGCCCGTTTTTCTCATTTTGGCGATCGCTATCAAGCTTGATTCCAAGGGCCCCGTTATCTTCAAGCAGAAGAGAATGGGCAGGGGCTTCAAGGAGTTCAACTGTCTCAAGTTCCGCTCCATGAAGATCGACACCCCCCGCGACTGCGCGACCTCGCTGCTCGAAAATCCCGATCAGTACTACACCAAGGTCGGCAAATTCATTCGCAAGCTCTCGCTTGACGAGCTCCCTCAGCTTTGGTGCGTATTCACCGGCAAAATGAGCTTCATCGGTTACAGACCGCTCGTGCTTACTGAGGCAAAGTGCAACAACATGAGAAACAGGCTCGGAGTATTTGAGCTCCGCCCCGGTATCTCCGGCTACGCTCAGGTCATCGGCAGAGACGACGTTCATTACAAAAACAAAGCTATCCTCGACTCCATATACGTTAAAAACGCTTCCATTCTCTTCGACCTTAAGCTCGTTTTTAACACGGCTTTTACCGTGCTTTCGAGAAAAGGAAATGATGCAAATAAAAAATAAATTATAAGAGGCTTCAAATGAAAATAGCACTTATCGGAAATAGTGATTTAGCAATATATAATTACCGTTTCGAGCTTATCAAAAGACTCCTTGAGGACGGACACAAAATCTACGTTATCTCTCCCAACGGAAGCTTGATCAAGCCGTTAACGGACATCGGCTGTGTATACTATGAAACCCCCATAGACAGACACGGCACAAATCCCGTGAAGGACTTGAAGCTTCTTCGTCAATACAAGAAGATACTTAAGGAAATTTCTCCTGATTACGTTTTCACTTATACCATTAAACCCAACATTTACGGAGCTATGGCTTGCAAAAAGCTCGGAATTCCCTGCATTGCAAATATAACCGGTCTTGGAACTGCCGTTGAAAACGGCGGTCTTATCCAGAAGATCACCGTTATGCTCTACCGCTTTGCTTTTAAGAAGGTACAGACTATCTTCTTCCAGAACGAAGAGAATATGCAGTTCTTCGTTGACAGAAAGCTTTATACGAGCAAGCATAAGCTTCTCCCCGGTAGCGGAGTTAATCTCACGCGCTTCACGCCTTACGAGTATCCGAGCGGTGAGACCGTTGAATTCGTTTTCATCTCCCGTCTTATGAAGGAAAAGGGTACCGACCAATATCTCGAGGCGGCAGAATACATAAAGAAAAAATATCCTAACACCAAATTCCACGTTTGCGGATTTTGCGAGGACGAATATAAGGACAGAATGGACGCTCTCACGAGCGGTTACACCGTGATATATCACGGAATGGTGAAGAATATTGAGACGGTGCTTGAAAACGTGCACTGCACCGTTCACCCCACCTACTATCCCGAGGGACTTTCTAACGTGCTTCTTGAAAGCTGTGCTTGCGCAAGACCTATTATAACGACCGACAGAGCGGGCTGCCGCGAGGTCGTTGTTGACGGTGTTAACGGCTTCGTTGTTAAGCAGAAGGACAGCCGGGACTTAATTGAAAAAATAGAAAAATTCCTTTCCCTCTCGTACGATGAAAAGCGTGCAATGGGCCTCGCCGGCAGAGAAAAGGTCGAGAAGGAATTTGACAGAAATATAGTTATCCGCGCGTATTTGAATGAAATCGGCGCGGAGGAAAAGGAAAAGGTTGGAGTTTAAATCCCCATATCGAAAGGCTGACGTATGATAAGAATTCTACACGTGTTAGGCGGTTTAAATCGCGGTGGCGCGGAATCAATGGTTATGAATCTCTATCGAAAAGTGAATAGAGAACAAATACAATTTGATTTTATAGTGCACACAATGGAGCATCAGGATTATACCGACGAGATACTCGCACTCGGTGGAAAGATTTTTTCTTTTCCAAGATTTGTGGGATACAACGTTAAAGAAATGAAAAACACGTGGAACTCCTTTTTCAAGGATCATCCCGAATATAAAATTCTCCACTCGCACGTAAGAAGCTATGCTTCTCTTTATATTCCGATAGCTAAAAAGCACGGATTAAAAACCATTATACATAGCCACAGTACTTCAAACGGAAGCGGTTTGTCATCCGTTGTAAAAAGAATCATGCAAAGCTCTCTCAAGAGAAGAGCGGATTATCTTTTTGCATGCTCCGAAGAATCGGGAAAATGGTTATTTGGAAGCAAAGCACTTACCAAGAGCAACTACAAAATGATCCCCAACGCAGTAGATACCAAAAAATTTGCTTTTGACGTTGAAACTCGCACAAAAATGAGAAATGAGCTCGGTATCGAAGATAATACGGTGGTATACGGTCACGTTGGAAGATTGCACCCCGCAAAAAATCACACATTTCTTCTTGACATTTTCAAGAACGTTTTATCTAAGAAGCAGAATGCGCTTCTTCTTCTCGTCGGAGACGGTGAATTGCGCTCCGAAATAGAAGCAAAAATCAAGGCGTTAGGCATTCAAGACTCGGTAATGATGTTAGGATCTCGCGGTGATGTTCCGGAGCTTTTGCAAGCTATTGACGTTTTCGTTTTCCCATCAAGATGGGAGGGGCTCCCCGTAACCGTAGTAGAAGCTCAAGCTGCCGGACTTCCCTGCTTCATCTCTGACACCATTACAAAAGACGTAAACACATCAAGCCAGGTTAAATATCTACCGATAGATAACGGAGTTGAAACTTGGAGCGACGAGCTGACAGCTGCAGATATAACTCGCAAAGACGTTATATCCGATATAAAAGCCGCCGGATTTGATATAGAAGAAACAACGAGACAATTAAGCGAATTTTACAAAAACATTTATGAGTGATTGAGTATGAAAATATTGTTTTATATAAACACACTCGGGCGCGGTGGCGCAGAGCGAGTAATTTCCAACTTGGCCAATTCTTTTTCCGGTGTACAGTACGAGTCTGTACTTGTAACATCAGCTAAGGTGGAAAACGAATATAACGTAGATGACAAAGTACGCCGGATTATTCTAAACGATGATCAAAAAAAACGCAATTTCATAAGCAAAAATATTTCGTTAATTCGCAAGTTGCGAAAAACGATCAAAGCAGAAAATCCTGACGTTGTCGTTTCATTTATGGCGGAGCCGAATTTCAGAACAATAATTTCAACTATGGGATTAAAGACCAAAACGTTAATTTCGGTAAGAAACGACCCCAACAAAGAATATCCTAATAAACCCTATAGATTTTTGGCTAAAAGACTTTACAAAAAAGCTGATGCTGTTGTTTTTCAGACCGAAGAAGCAAAAGCGTGGTTTCCTGAAGCTATTCAGGCAAAATCTAAAATCATTGCCAACGATGTGAACCCGATTTTCTTCGAAACGGAATACGTGGGCGGAAAAGATATAGTTACACTTGGACGACTGACAGAACAAAAGAATCACTCTCTCTTGATTGAGGCGTTTTCCAGAATTAAAGATCAATTCCCCGACGTCAATCTAATGATATACGGTTCCGGAAATTTGGAAGAACGACTTGATCGCCAAATAGCCGAGCTTGATCTAACTAATAGAGTGTTCCTTATGGGGCAAACTACAGATTCGCAAAAGGTTCTTTCCGAAGCAAAATGCTTTGTACTTTCATCAGATTTCGAAGGAATGCCGAATGCGTTACTTGAAGCACTCGTTGTAGGTGTACCCAGCATATCTACCGACTGTCCTTGCGGTGGACCGAAATGTATGATCAAAGATGGTGTAAATGGGCTTTTAACTCGTGTGGGCAACGTTGAAGATCTTTGCACCGCTCTAAACAAAATTCTATCCAATGATGATTTTGCTCTGACGTTAAGTCAAAACGCAAAAAAATCTTCCGAAAAATACAGATCTGACAAAGTTTTTGCAGAATGGAAATCTTTCTTGGAAAGCATTGTTTAATTTAATTACAAAGCAGGAAGCGATCTTTATGAATAAATACATAAAACTCCTAACGGACAAAAAATTCCGATTTTCCGTTTTAACGGCACTCGGAGTCTACAACAGATTAAGTGACGAACGGTTTTTAAAAAAAGCATTCAAAATACATATGGGCAAATCATTGAATCTTGATGATCCTAAAACTTTCAACGAAAAACTCCACTGGCTAAAGCTTCATGACAGAAAATCAATTTATGCCACACTCGTTGATAAGTACGAGGTGAAGAAATATATTGCGGACAAAATCGGAGATCAATACGTTATTCCAACCTTAGGTGTATGGAATGATTTCAACGATATAGACTTTGATTCTCTTCCAAATCAATTCGTTCTTAAGTGCACACATGACAGCGGAACGATAGTTATTTGTAAAGACAAATCCAATTTTGATATTAATGCAGCTAAGAATAAAATAAACGCTCGTATGAGCTACAATTACTTCTACAAATGGAGAGAATGGCCTTATAAAGACGTCAAGCCCAGAATTATAGCAGAAAAATACATGGTAGATTCTACGACGGAAGAACTTCGCGATTATAAATTCTTCTGTTTTAACGGAGAAGTTAAAGCACTTTTTGTAGCTACCGACAGACAGAAATCAGGGGAAGAAGTAAAATTTGATTTCTTCGATACAAACTACAATCATTTGCCTATTCGTCAAGGACAT
>JBGVKA010000197.1:0-10482 GCA_045129715.1 Eubacteriales bacterium
TCGCAAAAACGCTTGATTCAAAATAATAATAATTGTCTGTATCACCTATTTTCACTCTTGCATTTTCATCTCCGGCATACACACGAATAAAAACATCATCCTCTCCGTTTGCCGAATTGGTTATAGTGTAAGAAAAATAACCGTTGTAATCCGTGTGCGTACTAACTTTAGTTTGTCCACCCGAAGAATTATTCACATAAATTTCAACCAACACAAGATTCAAAGGATGAGAAACATCGAGATCATCTACCCAATATAAAGTTCCGGAAACAACAGTTCCGCCGGAAGCATTGTTCAAGGTTGTATTTCCGTTAAAATTCACAATAGTTTCTTCCAAAAGATAATCAAATACGACATTTTTTCTGCTCAATTCTGCCCAGATCTCGTCATACTCATTTTTTGTCATAATTCCTGTGTCAAGTGCATATTTAAAATATTCTTGAAGTGCAACATCCTCCGAAAACGGATTTACAAAACTACCATATTCATTGGTTATGACGTACAAATCCGCACTCAACAATTCACCCGAGGTTAATTCAATTTCAATGGCGAGGTGGTGCGTCTCATGTGAAAACTCAGGCAAAGTCTCGACCAACAAACGTTTTGAATTGTCGGCATCTTCAACTATTGATATTGCGCGTAGCCCCTCCTGTATGTAGCTTATATCGCTGATTTCATATTCTGAGCTTACAAGGTATGAAACCGATATATTTTCTTCGTTAGAAAAATGAACTTTTGTTGATTCAAAAGAAACGTATGACCCACCATCATCAAAATTACTGTCAATCAAATCGTTTTTTGCATTCGAAATTGAGTTTGCACTCGAATTAACAATAAAAATCAAACAACTTACAACCACAACTAAAATTACAAGCAAACAACTGGATGCTACAGAAATCATTTTCTTAATTTTCATACTTTTTCTCCTCCTATCATTTCGTTCATCTGTTCTATCAATCAAAACTCTTTCGTTGACAAATACACCATGTCACCTTCCACCTTGTAATGAATATAGTTACTTGCGAACCAGCCGTATTTCACGGGATCTCCAGATACGTCTTCACCGTAAAGCGAAATCCAAATGATACCTTTTTCTCTGGTAAATATCTCTTTGGGAATCGTAAGAATTTCGGAATGGTTAAATTCAACGTCAACAATGTCACGGTTTTCATCGAAAATAAGTTTACAGTTATACTTTTCCGATACAAAATTCTCCTCCACTCTTTTTACAAAAATTTTTCCGCCATCCTCGTTTGTAAAATAAATATCAAAGTACGGATAACTTTCAGAATATTGACAAACAGTGCCGTCGGGGCGATGTATGAACCATCCTCCGTATGAAAATTCAAGCGTGACGTCGTTGATATCAAATTCTTTTTGATCACTTCGGTATGCTATAAAATATCCACTTATTTCTTCCGACCCAACAAAGTCACTTTCCAATCCGTCACCTGTATTTTCGTTATCATCATCTTTTTTATCATCGGTATTGGGAGGACTTTCAAGGTTTTCGTTGTTTTTTATATTTTCACCACTGTTCGCTTCATTCCCGGAGTTTGATGCTTTTTCACTGTCCAAGCTCTCGCATCCCGTAGCGAACAGCGCGAATATTATTAAGAGCAAAAGACACCGCCCGAGAACGTTTGCTATTCTTTTTTTCATAATATACCTCCTTTTGATTTTTCAAATTGCGGTTAAATTCATTTTATTTCAAGCAAAAAGCGCGCAAGATCATGCGAGCTCACAACGCCCCGACTCTTCCGCGCTATATTATTTGTGAAATTCTCTACACGACTCCTGTATAGATCACTCCGCATAATATAGCAATATTCTGCCGCGGGTGTGTAAATTCAGAATTTCTTAAATTTAATTCAAAAAGGTATCTGCCGTCTTTTCGGCTTTCTATACATCATTATACCATAGTTGCTCTGTCTTTTCAAGTCTTTTTCGCTGCTTTCCCATTTTAAAATTTAGCAATTTTCAACCTTAATTCCTTACAATCACGCACAAATGGCAAAAGAGGTACTGAGCAAAGGGTGATGTTCTTAGCGGAAAATTTGAAAACTCTACTAAGTGCGAGCATCGCATTTGACCGGTCAAATGTAAATGGGCTAAGCCCAAGCCCATATTACAAACAGAAAGAGGAAACAAATCGGTTTATAGCCGAAAAGTTCCCTCTTTTTCTGTTGGTTGAATGAAATCGTTGCACGGCAACGATGAAATCTTCACTTCGTTCAGATGAAATCCAAGGACAAGCCCTTGGATGAAATCAAATCCGTCTAAATACAACCCTGTGAAGCGGGATTTCACCGCCAAAGCGATTTCATCCACCGTAGGTGGATTTCACCCGTCGAAGACGGATTTGACTGCGTGTTCTCCGTTAAGGATAACACGCTATTATGCCAGGATTGCTCTGTCATTCGAGAACTCACTTCCCGAAGCCCTCGTAAAGAGCTCAAGAAGATACTCAACGGTAAGCTTTTTCTTTTCCTCGCCCGAAACGTCAACGATAACTCTGCCCTCGTGCATCATTATAAGGCGGTTGCCGTACTTGATTGCATCGCGCATATTGTGGGTTATCATAAGAGTCGTAAGGTTTTCCTCGGAAACGATTTTCTCGGTGATTTCAAGCACCTTTGCCGCAGTTTTCGGATCGAGAGCCGCGGTATGCTCGTCAAGGAGAAGAAGCTTCGGTCTGTTGAGGGTTGCCATAAGAAGCGTTACCGCCTGTCTCTGACCGCCCGAAAGAAGTCCTACCTTAGTTGAAAGTCTGTTTTCAAGACCAAGATCAAGCTTAGCAAGAATATCCTTGTAGCTTATTCTTTCCTTTTTTCGAAGTCCGCGTCTAAACACGCTTCTTTTCTTACCGCGTCTTGCCGCGATGGAAAGGTTTTCAGCAATCTCCATATCGGGAGCCGTTCCCATCATAGGATCCTGGAAAACTCTGCCGAGGTACTTTGCCCTCTTATATTCACGCATTCTCGTTACGTCAACACCGTCGATTTCAATACAGCCCTCGTCGGGAAGAAACACGCCGGATATAGCGTTGAGCATCGTGCTTTTACCTGCGCCGTTACCGCCGATAACGGTAACGAATTCGCCATCTTTGATAGTAAGATCAAGACCGTTAAGCGCTTTTTTCGCATTAACCGTACCGGGATGGAAGGTTTTATGAAGATTGGTTATTTTAAGCATCACTGAACCTCCTCGTTTACCGGCTCTTCTGCCGTCTTTGTTTTAGATTTTCCTATTCTTCTGTTTGCAAAATAGGTTTTCTTGACGTAAGGAACTGCAAGGAATACTGCAACGACGAGTGCCGAGAGCATCTTAAGGAGGTCGGTATCAAGACCGAGCGAGATAACGAACACGTAAACGACGTAGTAGGTTATTCCGCCGCCGATAACTCCTATAAGAGATACGACGAAGTTCGGCTTTATCTTAAGAGAAACCGAAAGACCTATAACTATTGCCGCAAGTCCGATCACGATAGCTCCGCGTCCCATATTGATGTCCGCAAAGCCCTGATACTGAGCGAGAAGCGCGCCGGAGAGCGCAACTATTCCGTTCGAAATTGCAAGTCCGAGCACCTTGTTAAAGCTAACGTTAATGCCCTGAGCCTTACTCATTTTTTCATTATCTCCCGTAGCCTTAAGAGAGAATCCGATTTCCGTATAGAAGAATAGATAAAGCAGCACTATAACTATAACGCATACCAGAGCCATAACTCCGATAGCCTTTACGTTATCCATCGAGGAAAGCAAAACGCTGTACTTTCTCGCGCTTATAGACACGTTTGCCTTGCCGAGAATTTTAAGGTTTACACTCCACAAAATAAGCTGCGTTAAAATTCCCGAAAGTATCGCGGGAATACCGAAAAGCGTATGCAGGAATCCTGTTAACGCACCCGCCGCAGCACCCGCGAAGAAGGCTGCGATTAAAGCGATATAAGCGTTGACGCCCTGCGTCATAAGTATTGCAAGAACGCATCCGCCCGTGCATATGGAACCGTCAACCGTAAGGTCTGCTATATCAAGAATTTTATACGAAATGTAAAGTCCTATTGCAAAAAGGCCCCATATCAAGCCCTGCGCGACAGCTCCGTCCAATGAATTTAAAAATACCATTTTAACTCCAAATTAAATTTATTCTGCTTCAGTTCCGGGGATAACTACGTAGCCGCAGAGATCCTTAAGAACGTCAACATCGATTCCGAGATTTATGCAAGCCTTCTCGTTGTACTTCTTAACGGGAGCTGCATCATACTCGATTGCCATATCCTCGATATTTCTCGTGCCGAGAAGAATTTCAGCAGCCATCTCACCGGTCTTTCTTCCGATGTTCTCGTAGCTTATTGCAAGAGTAGCGTATCCGCATCCCTTACAGGTAGCCTCCTCGCCTGCGAAGACGGGAATCTTCTTCTCAGCGCAAACGTTGTTGATGATTTCAGTGTTGGAAGCCGCGGTGTTGTCGGTGGGAATGTAGATAGCGTCGCAGTTGTTAGCGGCATTCTCGGCGATGCTCTGAAGGTCGTTGGAATCGTTGAACTTGTAGTCAACGGTTACGATCTCCTTAGAATTAAGGTATGCCTTTACAACGTCAACCTGATACTGAGAGTTAGCCTCAGAGGAGCAGTAAAGAAGACCTACGGTGTCACCGGCGGTAAGCTCGCAGGTATCGATAAGCATCTGAGCCTGGGTCGTAAGGGGAGCAAGGTCGCTCGTTCCCGAAATGTTTCCGCCAACCGTTCCGTTAAAGCTCTCAATGCCGAGAGCAACGCCGTACTCGGTGATGGACGTGCCGAGAATCGGAATATCCATAGTTGCATTTGCAGCAGCCTGAAGAGCCGCGGTTGCGTTCGCAAGAATGAGGTCAACCTTCTTAGCAACGAAGGTGTTTACGATGGTGTTACAGGTGTTGGAATCGCCTGCTGCGTTCTGATAATCAAATTCAACGGTCTTGCCTTCCTTTGCAAGTGCCTCGGTAAGAGCAGCCTTAAAGCCTTCTGTTGCTGCATCAAGCGCGTCGTGAGTAGCGAGCTGGCAAATTCCGACTACGAAATCCGCCTTGCTTTCCTTCTTGCACGAACCCAAGGACACGAGCGCGCCAAGACAAAAAACCAATGCGAGAGCCAACGATAACACTTTTTTCATTTTCTTTCCCTCCGAAAAACGTTTTTAAAATAATTTTATAATTCAAGTCGCTTTGACCTTAAATTAACCCATAAAAAACAAAAAGCCTGCATCTTCCTTAATAGGAAAATACAGGGACGATAAATATAAATCTACCGTGATACCACTCTGCTTCACCCTTACCTCACGGCAAGAGCCTTATTAAGTGCAAATCTACACTTATAACGATATAACGGTCGTACCCGGCAAGACCTACGCAACAGAATGCATTTTTAACGAAACGCATTTATCTTCAGCCCGCAGCTCACGGAATGAATTCGCCGAACGCTTACTACTGTCTTTCACCAACCGACAGCTCTCTGAAAGCAAGCACCGACAGGATATTCCCATCGGCTATAAACGGTTACTACTTTCCGCTCAAACGCTTTTGATACAAGCATTTTAGCATATTAAAGTGCGTTTGTCAATAGCTTTTTGAATTTTTTAAGGAGTTTTTTAAGAAGCTTTTGGAAGTTATTTCGTTTTTGATAGTTTTTTAACAAAAAATACGCATTTTTCGAAGAATAGAAGAAACAAAAGCTCTTCATTAAGATAAAGTTAAATAAATAACTGCCGATAAAAGAAATTTTAGCGCGTTAAGACTCGGCGCAAGGGCAGAGTTATATTCTTTGATTTAAATATTCGCGCTTTATATTGACCTCGGCACGTTTTTGTGCTAAACTTATTCAAAAGTAAATTCGGAAGCAATACCGAAATACAAAAAAACGGAGAATGATATGAAAGCATACGAAAGACTTTTAAAATACGTTAAATTCAATACTCAGAGCTCGGACACCTCGGGCGCGCATCCCAGCACCGCGAGTCAATTTGAGCTTGCAAAGACGCTTCGCGACGAGCTTATATCCCTCGGATGCGTTGACGTTTATCTTGACGACAAATGCTATCTTTACGCAAGAGTGCCCGCGACCGAGGGTTACGAGGGCAAAACTAAGGTAGGCTTTATCGCGCATATGGACACCGCACCCGATTTTTCGGGAGAGGGCGTTAATCCCGTAATTCACGAAAACTACGACGGAGGTGCCATCGCGCTCGGCGACACGGGACGCGTTCTCGATCCTAAGGTATTCCCCCACCTTACGTCTCTTGTTGGCAGAACTCTTATCACCACCGACGGCAAGACTCTTCTCGGTGCAGACGACAAGGCAGGCGTATCCGAGATAATGACGCTCGTTGAGGAGCTTGCAAAAAACAACACGCCTCACGGCGAGGTGCTCGTTGCCTTCACTCCCGACGAGGAGATCGGAGAGGGCGCGGACTTCTTCGACGTGGCACGCTTCGGAGCCGCAATTGCCTACACGGTAGACGGCGGTGAGGAGGGCTCGCTTGAGTATGAAAACTTCAACGCCGCATCGGCATCCTTCAAGGTCAGCGGCTTCAACGTTCACCCCGGAAGCGCAAAGGACGTTATGATAAACGCTTCTCTCGTTGCGATGGAGATAAACGGCGCGCTCCCCGCGTTTGAAACCCCCGCGCATACCGACGGATACGAGGGCTTCTATCATCTTATCTCTATGGAGGGCAACGTTGAGACAGCTTCTCTTAACTACATCATCCGCGATCACGATGAGAAAAAGCTTGAGGAGAAGAAGGATGCGCTCCGCCTTATAGAAAAGCGTATAAACGACAAATACGGATGCGGTACGGCAGAGCTTGAGATCAAGGACAGCTACAGAAATATGAAAGAAATGGTTCTTCCCCATATGCACCTTATCGAGAACGCGAAGGCGGCGGCTCTCACCTTGGGAGTCACTCCCACGGTAATGCCCATCCGCGGCGGAACAGACGGAGCAAGACTCTCGTTTATGGGGCTCCCCTGTCCCAATCTCGGCACGGGCGGATACGCCTTCCACGGCCCCTTCGAGCATATAACCGTCGAAGGAATGGACACGGTCGTTAATATCCTTCTTGAGATAGTTAAGGCTTACTCGAAATAATTAATATCATCTGTTTAGATTTTAAATATCACAAAACAAAACAAGCGCAAAGCGAATCGTAAAGCCTCGCTTTGCGCTTGTTTTGTAAACATACGTTTTCTTTTTCGATATATTTTTTTAAGTCGAGCTCTCTATTGCATCCTCGGAGAGCTTCTCCTCGATATCGCTTTCGTACTCCTCGTCGGTACGCTCATCGTTGAAATAAAGCATCGTGGTGCTCTCGTAAAGCTCAAACTTGCGGTATCTGAATATAGCTATAATGATCGAGACGAGCGTGCTTCCGTCCGAAACTATACTTGCAATACTGCCGGCGTAAATTCCGAAGGTGAGCCAGGGGAGTGCGACAAACACGCTTATGTATCTTATCATCTTCTCATCCTTGATAAAGAAGGCTATCGAGGCGCATACCATAGCAAAGGTAGGAAGAATATCGAAGGGGCCCGTGTACGTCATAATGCCCGATATCACGAATACGATTATCGAAATGGCGGGGACGATCTTTGAATCTGCGAATTTGTATTTTCCGCGGAAGCCGTATATCACGTTTCTCACGGTGCCTATAAGGTTAGCGAACACTGCGGAGGGTGTACCGAGCATCAGATAGTGGACCATCCACAGCAGATTTGACACGGTCTGCATCGCAAGCATCGTAATACGGTGCCTTGCCTGGAACGAATATATAGCAATTCCCATTGCAACGAAGCCTATTGCCTGCGCTATGGCAAACATTGCGTCCATTTCGGCTATATTAAACAACGCTTATCCCTCCTTCAAGAATTTATGCTTAACCTTTTAGATTTTAGCACAAACGGTACGAAAAAGCAAGTTTTTTATATAAAAACAAATTTATTTTGACGAAACGAATTTTATTTCACAGAGTAAAGCACGCCAAAGGATCAAGCTTTATATCCGCATTTCCCTCTTTCCTCGCCCCTCACAAAAGCCATCTTTCTTAATGGCTCCGCCTCTTTCGTATGGTTATTTTTGCAAAAGGAAATAATCAAAAACGGAAATAAAACTATTTACAAGCGTTATCACGAGTGATATAATCAAAATGTAAGCCTGTAGCGTAATATTGTTTTATAAGCCTGCAAACCGGTGTTATCAATAAGCTGATTGAACGGTATTCTATTATAGACCGACAAAACGATATTTTTTACGTTCAGTCTCAGAGGCCAACGGAGCGATATTTCAAAGAAGGACGGGGTGAGGGCTATGCCGAACGGCGAACAAAATTATAAAACCGCATATCTTGGCGAGATCTTCGGCACAGAGCCGATATACCATTCGTTCACCTCGGTATCGGAATGCCTTTCGGACGAGAGCGCACCGACGGAGCTTCTGTCCTGCGACTTTTTTGAGATAGCTCTTATCACGGAGGGTACGGGTTTTCACTGCGTTCTTGACAAAAGAATTCCCTGCAAGGCAGGTGACGTGTACGTTACACCGGGTGGCACGCCTCACGGCTTCTTCAAGACCGCACAGAGCGACGCTCTCGTCATAAGAAGAATATGCTTCGTTTTCGACGAATGGTTCAGGTGCGATCACTCATCGGCACAGAGCAAGCAATACTACGGTGTGTTTAACGACGGCTCGCCCGTGGCATACGCGATGCTGAACGCAAAAACGAGAGAAAGAATAGACACCCTCTTCGATAGCGTTGAATACGAGATTGAGGATAAGGAGGATGAGTGGCAGAGTGCCGTGCGCACCTATCTTATCCAGCTTCTTATCTTCATTTCAAGATATATAAACAGCTCCCTTAAAAATCCACTCTCAAAAAGCAAGCACTCCGAGGCGGTGGCAAACGCCATAAAAATACTTGAGGAGGAATACCACGACTGCGAGCTTTCTCTTGACGTTATCGCAAGGAGGCTTTTCGTCAGTACCTCAAGCCTCAGCCGAAGCTTCAAGCAATCTACAGGTCAGCTTTTCTCGGAATATTTGCGCGAGCTGAGACTGAAGAGCTCCGCAAGGCTTTTGCTTGAGAGTGAGCTTTCGGTTGAAAAGATAGTTTCGAAATGCGGCTTCCGTGACGCGTCCGCATTTTACAGAAACTTCCGCGAGTCGTTTGATATGACGCCGCAGATCTACCGTCAGGTTTCAAAAATTTCTGCCGCGGCAGAAAAGCAAAATATAAATGAAAAGAATAACGAGGACAAACGAATGAGCATTTTAAACGAAATTTCAGCCAACGTACAGATCGGAAAATCCAAGATAGTTAAGGAGCTCGTACAGCAGGCTATAGACGCAGGACTCCCTGCCGCAGATATTCTCAACGAGGGACTTCTCTCTTCTATGAGCATCGTCGGTGAAAAATTCAAGAATAACGAGATCTACGTTCCCGAGGTTCTCGTATCCGCAAGAGCAATGAATATGGGAACTCAGATCCTTAAGCCCTATCTCGCATCGAGCGGCGTTACCGCAACCGGTAAGGTCTGCATCGGTACCGTTCAGGGCGACCTTCACGATATCGGTAAAAACCTCGTTAAAATGATGATGGAGGGCAAGGGACTTGAGGTCATCGATCTCGGAACCGACGTTGCTCCAGAGACCTTCGTTAAGACGGCTATCGACGAGGGCTGTCAGGTCATCTGCTGCTCCGCGCTTCTCACAACGACCATGAGCGTTATGGAGGAGGTTGTCAAGGCGGCTGAGACGGCAGGCATTCGCGACAAGGTCAAGATAATGATCGGAGGTGCTCCCGTAAGCGAGGAATTCCGCGCTAAGATCGGTGCGGACTGCTACACTCCCGACGCCGCAACCGCCGCAGATGCGGCTGCAGGCTTTTGCCGTGCTTAATAAAAACGTTTATTCTGGAGAAAAGCCGTGAAATACGATATGAAAAGCTGGCTTGCCGACGTAGTGAGCCAAACCAAAAGAAAGGCGTTTCCCATCCTTTCCTTCCCCTCGGTGAGCCTTCTCGGTGTGAGTGTCAGAGAGCTCATTTCCGACAGCTCCCTTCAGTCAAGGGGTATGAAGCTCGTTGCCGATAAGACCGATTCCTTGGCATCGGTAAGCTTTATGGATCTTTCCGTTGAGGCAGAGTGCTTCGGTGCGAAGATAATTGTTTCCGACGACGAGGTGCCCACGGTAAAGGGCAGACTCATAAACGATATGGACGAGGCAGAGGCACTTGAGGTTCCGCCCGTAAGAAGCGGACGCACCTCGCTATACATAGACGCTATCAAAAACGCCACCGCCGAGATCACCGACCGCCCCGTTTTTGCGGGTATGATAGGTCCCTTCTCGCTCGCGGCAAGGCTTCTTGACGTATCCGAAATTATGATCGATTGCTACGACGATCCCGATATGGTGCATCTCGTTCTTGAAAAAGCAACCGAATTTCTCACCGAGTA
>JBGVKA010000198.1:0-3027 GCA_045129715.1 Eubacteriales bacterium
CAAATGCAAAGGCGAGCTTGCCGTCAATTGCACCGTATCCGCAGATAACTCCTTCAAATTCATTTGATTTTTCCGTGGCTACGAAATCAGAGAAGCCTCTTTTTACATACGCGCCAAGCTCGACGAAGGTTGCATCGTCAAAGAGCATAGCGAGCTGATTTCTTACGTCGGAGCTTTCACCCGCCATAAGAGATTCGCGAAGCTCGTCTACCGTAGGAAGTCCACAGAGCTTTTGTTTTGTGTATTTGTCCAAAACGAATTCCCGATTTGCTGTTATAAGCAAATCTCTCCTTCCTTAATAATAAACTACAAAATTCGGCAAAATTTAATTTAGCCCAAATTTCACTGGTTATAATATACCACCAAATCTCAATTAAGTCAAGCGTTTTCGAGAAATTATATATATATTTTACTAAATTGTTGAAATTATAGCATATTAGTGATATAATGTATAAAAAAACATGAGGTAAACGTATGAAAATAAAGGTATTAGACCGCTCAGCGATGGGCTTTGATCTCTCGTTCGATCCCTTATCCACCTTCGGTGAGCTCGAAATATACGACAATACAAGTGCCGACGAGCTTTGCGAAAGGATCGCAGATGCTGATATTCTCGTCATAAACAAAATAAAGCTTACGCGAGCCGTCCTCGGATCCGCCCACGCCCTAAAGCTCGTTTGCATTTTTGCAACGGGCTACGATAACGTTGATATCGAAGCCGCAAGAGAGCTCGGAATTGCGGTTTGCAACGTTCCTGCGTATTCAACCGATAGCGTTACGCTTTTCACGGTAACAAACGTTTTATATCTTTTCAGCCGCCTTGCAGAATACAGAAATCACGTTATAAGCGGAAAATATACCAAGGAGGGAAAGGCTAATTATCTCTCTCCCGTATATCACGAGCTCAGATGTAAGGTTTGGGGAATCATCGGTCTTGGAAATATAGGAAAAAGCGTTGCCAAGGTAGCCGAGGCCTTCGGATGTAAAATACTCGTTAACAAGCGCGTTTCCGTGGAAGGCTTCGACTGTGTGGATATCGATACGCTTTGCAAAACGTCCGATATCATAACCGTACACTGTCCTCTTAACGAAGGAACACGCAATCTTATAAACGAAGATCGAATAGCACTTATGAAGCCGAGCGTCGTGCTTGTAAACGAGGCGCGCGGCGCGGTGATAGACGAGGAGGCGGTCGCAAACGCGGTCATATCGGGAAGAATCGCCGCATTCGGAAGTGACGTATATTCCGTTGAGCCCATCGAAAAAAAGCACCCCTTTACGAAGATCGCGGGGCTTGACAACGTGTGTCTTACCCCTCATTCCGCATGGGGGGCTATAGAGGCTCGCGAACGTTGCCTCGGTGTTATTTGCAATAATATCGATAGCTTTTTAAAGGGAAATATCTCAAATCGTGTAGATATTCTTAAGCAGAATTAACCTCTATCAACGGTTATAACGCAGAACAAATCGTTTCTCAAGCCGTTGACCGCACTCTCAATCTCGCGCTTTGCATCAAAGGGTGAGAGCTTGCTTTCAAACGGAAGAACTATATCGAATATCAAATTAGTATGCGTCACACCGGTGACTACTCTGAAATCGTGGATGGAAATTTTTTCATCCACAATTTTTACGCCCTGAAGCGCGATCTCTCGAAGGGCGGTAACGGTTTCATCGTTGAGGTTTATGGGATCGAGGTGGATGGTGCACTGAATATCGAGCTCCGTGAATATTCTTTTTTCGATATTGTCGATGGTATCGTGAAGCTCAAAAACGTTATCGTCACCGTTTACCTCGGCGTGGAAGGAAGCAAAGCTATGTCCGGGGCCGTAGTTATGTACGAGCATATCGTGAATTCCGACGATCTCGGGATAATCCGCAACGATGCTTTCTATAGCGGTTATCGTGCTTTCAACGGGTGCCTCGCCGAGAATCGAGTTTTTATTTTCAAGAAGTATATTGAGACCTGCGTAGACGATAAGTCCCGAAACGATAAGTCCCATCACGGAGTCTATAACAACAAATCCCGTATATCTGATAACTATAGAGGAGATCAAAACCGCGGAGGTGGATATACAGTCACTGAGAGAATCAAGTGCCGCCGCCTTTATAACGGATGAGCCAAGCTTTTTCGCTATTGATGCGTAGAATCCGGCAAGCCAAAGCTTCATTACGATAGAAACCGCCAAGACCGCTATCACGAGAGCTCCGACGTCTATACCGTCGCCGGAATTGAAGATGCCCTTTACCGAGTCGGCAAAAAGATCAAAGCCTACGTTTATTATTAAGAACGAAACGATAAGAGACGCAACGTACTCGATCCTTGCATGACCGAAGGGATGATCTCTGTCTGCAGGCTTTGAGGCTATTTTAAAGCTTATAAACGTAACGCCCGACGATCCTGCGTCGGAAAGATTGTTTATACCGTCGGCAAGTATCGCAAGCGAGCCCGAAATAAGTCCGACCGCCATTTTCATCGCCGCAAGCATTGCGTTAAGAATTATACCTACGATACTCGCAAAGGTTCCGTATTTTTCTCTTACCGTATTATCCGCGAGATCGTCACGGTTCTTGATAAATAATTTTATTAAGAGATTAGTCATTTTTTCTCCTTAAGTATTTACTTTTTACGCTAAATATGATAAAATTGTTTCAGAATAAAGTTTCAGAGGATGATGTATGTCACTTTCGCTACACAATATACGCTTTACCGACTCCAAGGAGCTTTCCGTGGAGCTTGAATTTATCATAGCGTGCAACAAAATAGAAGGGAACGAGCTTATAAGGGTTACGCTTGAAAACACCGAGCTCGTACAAAAATTCCGCTTAGCCGCCACAAAGCATCTTAAGGCGGCAAAGAAGGACGGAGTTATCAGACTCTTCGTCTTTGAGGATGAGCTTTCGCAGGAAAAGACCGAAAGCGTATATCTTTTAAACAAATATCCGTCTCTTGCCGAAAAAAGCAGCGGCGAGGCGGGTGTAATTTACATCAAGCTATAAATTAAACCAAGAGGCCGCCTGCTCAAAGCT
>JBGVKA010000199.1:0-2365 GCA_045129715.1 Eubacteriales bacterium
GAACAGGAATTACACGAGTGTATTGATCTTTGCCATGCGATTGAAGTGCCCATACTTGTGGTACATCCGTTTATAGGATTTGACAAACATTCTCCCGATGATACGGGTCTTGTAAGATTTAAGCGTCTTGCGGAATATGCATCCGTTAGGAACGTAAAGCTTGCGATCGAAAACGTTGAGGGCGAGGAGTATTTTGATTATCTGATGAACGGGCTGTCCGACTTTGATTCCGTAGGATTTTGCCTTGACACGGGTCATCAGATGTGCTACAATCGCGGAAGAGATTTCTTATCTGAGTTTGGAAATAAGCTTATCTATACTCACATAAACGACAATGAAGGAATAACGTATTCTGACGGTCGGATTTTTTGGCATGACGACGCGCACCTGCTTCCGTTTGACGGAATTCAGGATTGGGACAAGCTCGCCATACAGCTCAAAAAAATCGGGTACAGCGGCTTCCTTACGCTTGAGCTTTCAAAGGTGAGCAAACCAAATAGGACCTGTAACGATATATACAATAATATGAGTGCTGAGGAATACGTTTATGAGGCCGCGGCGAGAATTAACAGGCTTGCCGAAATGATAGAAAAAACATAATAAAACGGTAGGTCACCAGGAAACAGTTAAATAAATTCCTATTTATATAGCAGAAAAGAAAGAAACCCGGCAGATCTTTGAACATCTGTCGGGTTGTTTTTGTATACAGCTGGAGCAAGCCCCTGCCTTACGAATAATAGACTTATAAATTCTTTGACAAGAACGTCACGCCATATGTGACTTCCCTTTTATTTATGGTACAGCTCGATAGATTGAATGCCGCTTTTCATAACACACCTTCTTAAGTGCTTGTTATACATAAACGGGCATTTCATCAGCTTTGTGAATATCTTTGCGCGAAGTCCGAGGATCTTTCTTGAATATGATTTCAAAGCATTCTCCTCGTTTTTATTCAAGGATTCCGCCAAAAGATACGCACTTTTCATCGCATAGCTCATTCCTTCAAGCGAGCTTGGACTTATAAGTCCTGCTGCTTCACCGATAAGATAAGCATTATTTTTTCCGGGAACTATATCGAACGGAGATTTGGGGCGAAGAACGATACACGCTTCTGTTTTTTTGGCGTCTCCGAATACAAAGCCGTATCTTACGAGCTTCTTTTTTTGCGCTTCAAATCTATCGCGTGCCCTATCTATGGGGTATGCTCCGCCGAATATGAAAATGCCATCCTTTGATATCGACCATGAGCAGCAATCGGTGTTTTCCGAATCAAAAACGCAGGAGTAAAACGGTGTAGGGTTATTGTCGTTAAACCATTGCTGGATCGCCATATATGATCTTAACTTGATCTTAGGATAGACAAGATGTCTTACGGCAGATTTTGCGCCATCCGCACCAACGATAATTTTAGCAGATACCTCGTGGGATAAACCGTTTTCAACATACCGGATTTTGTGAATTTTACCGTCAAAGCTTATATTGGTTACTGTCGACGATAAATGCAAGTCAACGCAAGGCTTGATATTTTCGATCATCCACATATCAAACTTATGCCTGTCAACGTTTATGTACATACGCTGGTAAAGCTTTGTTATATTTGAATCAAGGCAAATCGTTCTTACAGAGAAGATTTGCGGATCCACGAGAACGTCTTTGGGAAGATTTAATTGCATATGTGACAGAATGTTCTGAGCATCAGGGGCAAGAAGACCGCCGCACGGCTTTTTAAAGGAGCTATCGGCGGTGCTTTTCTTGTCTATAGCTATAACAGAAAAACGATCATTTATACATGAGCAAAACGTACTTCCTGCAGGACCGAGACCAATTACTGCTATATCATAAATCATATTCTATACTATTTTCCTATCTTCGTCACGTCCGAGCGCAGTTGCGAAGAGCTGAACAGTTGCAGATGACGTGCTAAATTCAAGTATAATCTTTTGGGGCGAAACTCTGTTGAAATAACCCTTTTCTTTTTCGATTGACATAGATTATTCTATGGAAATAATGTAATCGTAAAGCGGTTGACCACCGTTTATAACAGTGATTTCTGCGTCAGGAGCAATTTTTGCCATTGATCTTTCAAGCTTTTCGACCTTTCTTTCCGGAATATCTGCGCCGTAGAAGATTGTGATAAACGACGCATCCTTATAGTGATCGCCGAGATACTTGATGCATTCTCTTGCAGAATCGTTTACCATTCTTATCTTTCCGTCGATAAGACCAAGAGCCTGTCCTGTTTTTATAACGACGTTATTAATGGTGGTGTCACGAACTGCGTGAGTAACAGAAAGCGTCTTGACCATCGTTATTGCTTCGTTCATAGTTGCTTCGTTATCCTCGGGAGATGCTGTTTCATCGAATA
>JBGVKA010000200.1:0-14028 GCA_045129715.1 Eubacteriales bacterium
TCCTTGGTTACGAGCGGATCGCCCTTTGCATCGTTCTTGAAGGTAGTCTCAACGTATGCGGGAAGGTCAGCACCCTCCTCAATGTAGTCGCTGTAGCGGCGGTAGAAGCTTCCGACTGCCTTGTGACGGCAGATAACCTCAAGTCCCTTACCGAAGGGCTTTGCGGGGAGAACCTCCATAGTGGTGTTTGCAAGATCAGCACTGATGTAGTGAGTCTTGATGCCTGCAGCGTTTACCTTTTCAAAGAAATAGATGGACATACGAAGGTTAACGTCGCCAACTCCGTCAATGGTAAGACCAACAGAGTTCTCGCCGGGATCGAACACTCCGTCCTTGCCGGTGCAGTCGTCCTTAAACTTAAGAAGATAGTTGCCGTTGTCGAGTGCGAATACGTCCTTGGTTTTTCCGGTGTAAACAAGCGTCTTGTTCATAGTTAATACTCCTTGTATTATATAAATTTTTATTAATTACTTGTTGAATTCTGCCGCGATCTCCGCATCCTTTTCGAGAACAGCCTTTGCATCGCTTACGCGCTTTGCGTCAAGCATATCTGCAAGAGCCTTGTCCTCAACCGCGAGGATCTGGATGGCAAGAAGAGCGGCGTTTGCCGCGCCGTCGATAGCTACGGTAGCAACGGGGATGCCGGTGGGCATCTGAACGGTAGCGAGAAGAGCGTCCATACCGTCAAGGTTAGTGGACTTGCAGGGGATTCCGATAACGGGAAGAGTGGTGTTTGCCGCGATTGCTCCGGCAAGGTGAGCCGCCATACCTGCAGCCGCGATAATAGCTCCGAAGCCGTTCTTTCTTGCGTTAAGCGCAAAGTCTCGAGCCTCAACGGGCGTTCTGTGAGCCGAGAATACGTGAGTCTCGGAGGGAACACCGAATTTTTCAAGCATGTCTATAGCCTTTTTAACTATAGGAAGGTCGCTTGCGCTACCCATAACGATACCGATCTTTTTCATTTTTTATACTCCGTTTCAAATTTAAATTCTAAAAAAGGCGCACATATTCCAAGAAATGCGTTTCCAAGAATAAGTGCGCCCAGACGGTCGGCTGATACGATTCCTGCTCCACTGTGGTAAGCCCACAATTATCCGTCAGTCGCAGAAACCTCAAAATACGATAATATTTTAGCATATATATATAAATTTGTCAATAAGTAATTTTGGGAGAAATACGCGAATGATGGAAAAAGTTTTTGTGAAAAATATACTAAAAACCGTTTCGTGCTTTTCTCACGCAAAAGGACGGCGACATTTTGGGTGTAAAACGCGACTTTTCAAAACAGAAGCACCGCCCTCGTCACCTCGGTGCGCACGGGCGGTGCTTTAGCGTTTTTAGAAACGGATTTGAATTAATTTTCGCTGATATTTTCGGGTGCGGAATTGCTCTTGCGCGAGCTTCTTATCCTTTCGGCGATCGATTTGATATCCACCTCGGAAATTATTACCGCGATAAGCACTACGGCACATCCGGCGTATTCCTTTACGCTCATTCTTTCACCGAGAAACATTGCCGAGAAAAGAGCACCGAAAACGGATTCAAGGGATAAAAGTATAGAGGCCACCGCAGGATCGCTGCCCTTTTGACCGATGATCTGGAGAGTATACGCGATACCGCTTGAGCCGATACCGAGGAAAAGTATCTCGGGAAGCACGCTGAGTATTCCCGAGAATACGAAGGGAAGCTCAAAGATCAGCGATGCGACGAGAGAAAATACGGTCACCGCAGAAAACTGAACGAGAGAAAGCCTTACTCCGTCGCAGGTGGGAAGAAGCATATCCACCGTCATGATCTGAAGCGCGAACGCAAACGCGCAGGCGAAGACGAGAAGGTCGGACGGTGCTATAGTGAAGCCCTCCTTGATGCAGAGAAGGTAGAAGCCAACCACCGCGATACCGATTCCTATCCAGGCGTTCAAGGGGGATCTTCTGCCTATGAGAAGGGCGTATATCGGTACGATGACTACGTAAAGCGCGGTTATGAACGAGGTCTTTCCCGCATCGGTATTGGCTATTCCCGCCTGCTGAAGAGCTGATGCGGTGAACAAAAAGGCTCCGCAAAGGGTACCGCCGAGAAGCTCGCCCTTCGTGATACCTATCTTTTTTTCCTTTAATGATATTAGCGTTCTTCCATTCTTGGAAAGCCTATCGAATACCATGACCGCAGGCACGAGGAAGAATACCGCAACTATGCTTCTTGAGAAAAGAAGGGTGAAGGTGGGGACCACGGTCGTTGCCTTTTGCGCCACGAACGAGAAGCCCCAGAGTATAGCGGCAGAAACGCATAATATGGGTGAGATGATTCTTTTCATTTTTCAGTTCCTTTGTGTTTTATGACGAGTTATTTTAGCACATTTTAATTCAAATGTCAATCTTTGTGAGCGATTTGAGACGAAATGAAAAAGAAAATGAGCTTTACGGTCCTTACGGTAAATACGTCTAACGCGCCTCTATTATACCGACGGCGTTATAGACGGATTCGAAGCAATCCGCGCTTGACGGAGCGTCGAATCTAACTCCGTCTATCTTTATGAAGCGGCGGAAATCGTAGGTGTAGGTGGAGAGCGGACGGCGGAGCGCGTTATCCGTCTGTGCCGCAACGAGAATATCGTCGTCCTCAAATCCCACTATGATGAGGGAGTGATAAAATCCGTCCTCTCTGCGTCCGAGCTGTATTGCATCACCGATCTCGCATTCGTCTGCCTCCACCTCTCTGCCGAAGGGACCTACGCCCTGATTCTGCGTTATAAAATTATAGAAGAAATCCACTCCGGTCCATGCCGGAGCTCTTTGGTCGAGTGAAATGTAGTACCACCCGAACGTTTTCGTGTAGTTCATTTTGCACGCTCCTGCGTAAACGCACTGTGAAACGAAATTCGTGCAGTTACCACCGATCTCTCTGAAGTCCCCGAAGATCGGATTTTGCGAAAATGCGTATCTTTCTGCGTATAGGACCGCTTTTTCTCTTTCGTAGCTTCTCGTAACGAGCATAAAACCTCCCTTGCCTCGTAGCGGGCTTCGTCTTGATGCAAAAATTCAGCTCTACGTTTTATATTATGACCTTGCGCAAAAAACGTGATTGCCTCGGTGAAGCTCTCTCGTCGGCATACGCCGAAAAATGCGCTCTATAGCTCTTTTTAAGACGAGAATACGCGTTTTTAAATAAAGAAAGGATGAAAATGATATTTTTTTCACAATGTTCATTTGTACTATTGACTTAAGAAATAATATATGGTAGAATAAATACGTAACGAGGCATAGCCTCGAATAAAAACGGAGGAAAATCCAATGAACAGATTTGTACTTAACGAAACATCTTATCACGGCAAGGGCGCAATAAGCGCAATCCCCGAGGAAATAAAGGGAAGAGGCTTCAAGAAGGCGTTCGTTACCTCGGATGCCGATCTTATAAAGTTCGGCGTAACCAAGAAGGTAACCGACGTGCTTGATAACGCGGGCGTAGAATACTCTGTATTCTCCGATATCAAGCCCAATCCCACTATCGAGAACGTTCAGGCAGGAGTTGAGGCCTTCAAGGCAAGCGGTGCCGATTGCATCGTTGCAATAGGCGGTGGCTCCTCAATGGATACCGCAAAGGCTATCGGTATCATCATCACCAACCCCGAGTTTGCAGACGTTCGCTCTCTTGAGGGCGTTGCTCCCACGAAGAATAAGTGCGTTCCCATCATCGCAGTTCCCACCACCGCAGGTACCGCTGCAGAGGTTACCATCAACTACGTTATTACCGACGTTCAGAACAACAGAAAGATGGTCTGCGTAGACGTTCACGACATTCCCGTAGTAGCAGTAGTTGATCCCGATATGATGGCAAGCATGCCTAAGGGACTTACCGCCGCAACCGGTATGGATGCTCTTACTCACGCTATCGAGGGCTACATCACCCGCGGAGCTTGGACTCTTTCCGATATGTTCCACCTCAAGGCTATCGAGATCATAGCTTTGTCCTTGAGAGGCGCAGTAAACAACGAGGATGCAGGCAGAGAGGGAATGGCTCTCGGTCAGTACGTTGCGGGAATGGGATTCTCTAACGTTGGTCTCGGTATCGTTCACTCTATGGCTCACCCCCTCGGTGCGCTTTACGATACCCCTCACGGCGTAGCAAACGCTATCATTCTTCCCACCGTTATGGAGTATAACGCTCCCGCTACCGGTGACAAGTATAAGTACATCGCACAGGCTATGGGCGTTCAGGGAACCGAGAATATGAGCGTTGAGGAGTACAGAGCCGCAGCTATCAATGCGGTCAAGAAGCTCTCTCTTGACGTTGGAATTCCCACAGACCTTAAGGATATCGTTAAGCCCGAGGATCTTCAGTTCCTTGCAGAGTCCGCTTATGCAGACGCTTGCCGTCCCGGTAACCCCAGAGAGACGAGCGTTGAGGAGATCATTGAGCTTTACAAGAGCCTCCTTTAATTTCCGATAATTCTTAATAAAAACGAATAATAAGACCTCCGCTTGACATTTTAGTCCTGCGGAGGTTTTTGTATAACGAAAACCACGCGATAGTCGCGTGGTTCAGTATAGGCTATGCCGATAGGGAGAAAGCAGAAAAAAGTCAGTGCAGAATGTTTCTGTGTCAAAGGCTCGAAGGTGACTGAGGGATTGTTTTGCAATGAAATACTAACTTTTCACAATCCCTCCGTCTTGCTCACGCAAGCCACCTCCCTTTACACAAGGGAGGCTTTGGTTTAGTCCCGCTTAAGCGGGGTATACGTAATAAATGCATGGCTGGCAGGCCAATCTAAACTCGAAAATGGTATAAAACAAAGATTTGTACCGTCACGGTAGAGCTAAAAATCGTACTTATAAGACTGTTTGAGCGAAAAAGCGTTCCATAATATTATAGAAAAGCCCTAACGGATACGATAAATCTTTAATATCCTTCTCGCAGTCAAAACGGCACTCCGAATAAAAATAAAATAAATTGTTGACAAATCAACAACTATGTGATATAATGCCAAAGGTTGATTTGTCAACGATTTTGTTTTGAACGGAGTTAAGTATTATGGATAAGCATATGTTACACGCAAAGCTTGATTTCAGAGATATGAGAAGTCTTATAGAGTGGGCGGCCGTCGAGCACGACGGAAAGAACGCATATTCCTATAAGGCAAACTTACATAAGCCTGAGGTTACGAGAATAACCTTCAACACTCTTCGCGACGACGTAAGAGCAATGACTACGAAGCTCATTGATATGGGCTGCGCGGGTAAGCACTGTATTGTTATAGGTAAGCTTTCTTACGAGTGGGCGGTTCTTTATTTCTCCATACTCTCGGCAAACGGCGTTATCGTTCCTCTTGATAAGGATTGGCACGCAGACGAGCTTGCAAAGACCGCAAAGAAGGCGGATGCGTCCTTCCTCTTCTGCGACGAGGAGATAGCCGATAAGGCAGAGGTCGTTGCGGCAGGCAACGATCTTGAGTGCGCTCCCATCCTTATTTGCGGAAAGGGATCGGGCAGAGGCGTTGACGTTCTTCTCGAAGAGGGAAGAGTGATGTTCGAAAAGAGCTCCGACACCTATTTTAAGAGCGAGATCGATCCTTATAAAATGTCTCTTCTCGTTTTCACCTCCGGTACGACGGGCGAGGGAAAGGGCGTTATGCTCAGCCAGAACGCAGTTCTCGTTGATATCGTTAATATCGCACCCTATCTCGATTACGGTAAAAAGACGGTAGGCGTATTGCCTCCCCATCATACCTATGGCTCGACCGTAACCTTCGCGGCACACGTCATGATAGGCTCCGAGGTGTATATATCTGCAGGACTCAGATATATACAGAAGGAGCTTAAGGACGAGAAGCCTGAGCACCTTGCTCTCGTTCCTCTCTATCTTGAGACCTTCTACAGAAAGATACAGGCTACCGTTAAGGATCAGGGCAAGGAAAAGCTTCTTAAGGTAATGCTCGGATTCAGTAACCTTCTTCGCAAATTCGGTATTGACCTCAGAAGAAAGCTCTTTAAGTCCGTAAGAGCGGCGTTTGGCGGCGAGGTAAAAATGATCATCTCCGGCGGTGCTCCCATAAATGCAAAGATACTCAAGTTCTTTGAGTCTATCGGAATCTCCACTCTCAACGGCTACGGCATCACCGAGTGCGCTCCCATCATCGCGGTTAACAGAAGCAAGAACGTCGTTCCGGGAAGCGTTGGAAACGTTATCGAGGTAGACACCGTAGTTATAGATTCTCCCAACGAGGACGGTGAGGGCGAGATATGGGTAAAGGGCCCCAACGTAATGCTCGGATACTACAAGAACGAGGAGGCAACCCGTGACGCAGTTACCGCGGACGGCTTCTTCAAGACCGGAGATTACGGTAAGCTTGATAAGAACAACGTGCTCTACATTACCGGAAGAAAGAAAAATCTTATCATACTCTCAAACGGTAAGAACGTATATCCCGAGGAGATCGAGAACGATCTTATTGCAACTCCCGGAGTTCTTGATATCATCGTATACGAGGGACAGAGCAAGCGCGGTATGGAGCATAACGCTATAGTTGCCGAGGTCTTCTGCGACAAGGACTTTATGGAGAAAAACGGCATTACCGACGTTAAGGCTTATCTCGATCCCTTTATTTCCGAGTACAACAAAAATGCGGTTCCTTACAAGAAGATAGGCGTTCTTAAGGTGAGAGACGAGGAGTTCCCCAAGAACACCCTCAGAAAGATAATGAGATTCAAGCTCGATATGAGCATTGACTAAAAAGCAAACTAAAGTTAGCAAAAACGATAGAAACAGCGCAAAAGACACCTTCTTTTACGGAGGTGCCTTTTGTTTTTTTGCTTCTTAAATAAAGGCATAAAAGTTGATTTTTTCTCATGCGAGCGATTTGATCTTCTTTTTTATACTGACTTTGTATTGACTTTTTTGCCGCGCGGTGTTAAGATATATTTGTATGATGCCAAGCGCGTAAAATATCTTTGCGCTTTGGCTTGGTAAGACCGTTAGATCGGTTGAGGCAGACCGTATAGACGAGGTGCCTTTTGATACCTTAAGTGCACCGTAAACAGAAAGGAAGGCGCGCTATGGAAATAAGACGGGCAACGCTATCTGACCTCGGACAGATAGAGCAGATCTATCGCGAGGCGAGAGAATTTATGAAAATGAGCGGAAACGCTTCTCAGTGGGGGACTGCTTACCCCGAGCGAGAGCTTTTGCTTTCCGATATAGAGGACGGTAACCTATATACCGCGGTTGAAAATGAAGATATACTCGGTGTATTTTATTTCAGGATAGGAGAGGATCCCACCTACCGCGTAATAAGAGACGGAGAGTGGAAAAACGATCTTGCGTATGGAGTTATCCACAGGATCGCTGTGGGCAAAAACGCGCACGGTAAGGGGGTAAGCCGATTCTGCTTCGACTACGCCTTCGCTCTTTCGGGCAATCTTAAAATAGACACTCACCGCGATAACGCACCGATGAGGCGCGCTCTTGAGAAGTGCGGATTTGAATATTGCGGCGTAATAAATCTTGAGAACGGTGACGAAAGAATAGCCTTCCAAAAGACGAAATAAGTGCAAAAAGTAAATAAAAGTTAGCAAAATGGAGTGAAAAATGAAAATTCATTATCTTGGAACCTGCTCGGGAACCGAGCCTATGGCGAATATGCATCACACCTCGTACGTTCTCGAGGCAGGAGGGTGTGTGTATTGGATCGACGCAGGCGAAAACGCCGCTCACAGAGGATACACCTCGGGCATTGATTTTTTGGCAACTCGCGCCATCGTAGTCTCGCACGCTCATATCGACCATATAGGCGGACTTGCCAATCTTCTCTTTGTATTCCATAAGCTTAACAGCATATACAAGAGTTCTCTTTATAACGGCAACCGACTCACACTCTGCCTGCCCGACGAGAGCTTCTTTGAGCCGGTGGAAAAAATAGCCTTCGGCAACCGTGACGGTGAATCAAGACAGAGATTTACTATAGACAGAAGGACTATCGGTGACGGCGTTATATACGAGGATGAAAACGTTAAGATCACCGCATATCACAACACTCACCTCGGTGTCAGTGAGGACGGAGTGTGGAACTCGTTCTCCTTCGTTATCGAGGCGGAGGGAAAGCGTATCGTTTGCACGGGTGATATCAAGGATTATTCGGAGCTTGACTCACTTCCCGTCAATGGATGCGACCTTCTCATAGGTGAGACGGGACATCACAAGGTGGAGCGCGTGTTAAATTATGCTGCAGAAAAGGGCGTTAAAGCACTCAGATTCATACATCACGGAAGAGAGATACTCGCAGATAGAGAGGGTGCCGAAAGCACCGCGCGCAAGTTTGCAAGCGCGAGCGGCATTGACGTTAAGATCTGCTTTGACGGAATGACGGAGGAGCTTTAAGCTCTTCTCATCTATATAAAAAGCGTAAAAGCAATTTGAGGATCCGGCAGATCCGATCCCTCACCGTTGCTTTTGCGCTTTTTTCGTTCTCGGAAAAATATTTCTACATTTCTCTTTATCACTTGACAACGCCGATTTTAAATGTTAAAATAAATATGACTATATTTATGCAGGTGCGCTATGTACGAAAATCTTGAAGAAAAAAAGCTTTCGAGAACCGAAATATACGACGGCAAGGTGCTTCACGTCGTTTGTGACGACGTTCTTCTTCCCAACGGAGAGCGTGCGATAAGAGAATTCTGTATTCACGTCGGAGCCGTTTGCGTTATCCCCGTGACCGACGACGGTCAGGTTTTAATGGAAAGACAGTTCAGATATCCGCACGGCAGAGTGTTCTACGAGATCCCTGCGGGAAAGCTCGATCATCCGAACGAGGATCCCTTATCCGCCGCTATGCGTGAGCTCAGAGAGGAGACGGGAGCGGTAGCCGGGAAAATGACCTTCCTCGGTGAAGTTGACACCTCGCCCGCTCTGATCAACGAGAAGATCTATATGTATATGGCTGAGGATCTTTCCTTCACGGAAAGAGAGCTTGACGAGGATGAGTTTTTAGAGGTGGAGAAAGCACCCCTCACGGAGCTCGTTGACCTCGTTATGCAGGGAAAGATCAGTGATGCTAAAACGCAGATAGCCGTTCTTAAGGCCGCAAGGCTTAAGGGCGTGATCTAATAAACAGTTATCAGACTTTTTCATCGGAAAGGAGAATTTATGCCTTTATCTCAAATACTTGATACGGGAGTAACCTTGACTCTGGTTGCCTACGCTACGATGGGCTTGCTGCTTGGTCTTAGCAGAGGATTTTCGCGCCAGGTCGTCAGGATGGTTACCGTAATCATCGCATTTTTTGTGTCCTTTGCACTCTTCAACAGGATATATCCCTATATTGTTCTCGTCTTTGAGGAGAGAACGCTTCTTGAGGTAGCACAGATGGTAGGTCTCAGCTTTAACGAGACTATAACGAGCTATCTTGAGGTTATCGAGGGTGAGGACGCCGCGTATATCTTGGCTATTCCGCTTACGGTGGTAATTATCCCGCTGTTCTTCGTTATATGTCTTGAGCTCATCAAGGATATTCTTCTTATCCCCTACGTAGTCGTATGCGGTGCACTTGGATACACGAAGAAGGCAAATACCCCCGTTACCCGTCTTCTCGGAGGCGCGGTCGGTTTGCTTCAGGGTATATTCTTAGCCGCGATCACACTGATGCCCGTTGCGGGAATGATAGATATTGCCGAGGAGGCGGTCACCGTTGCAGAGACCGATCATCCGGACTTCGAAAAGACCGAATTAATATCCGGTATTTATCACGAGCACGTTGATGCTGTCGCGAATAACAAGATTCTCGATGCGGTCGACGGTACGTTCGGGTTTATCTACGACGGCTTTACCACCATCGACGTTGAGGGGGAGCAGATGCACGTCGAAACCGCGGTTGACGATTTCGTCGAGCTTTACGTTTATTACGGAGAGCTCGGTGTGGACGGCAACTTCAATTATTTGTCTCTTACCGAAAGCGATAAGGCGATAATCGATGAAATGATCGACAACTTTGCTGACGACAAGCTTATGACGGTTCTCGTTTCGGACTTCTTCAAGGCGCTCGGAACCGCATCAAAGTCGGGAGCCTTCGTTCTCGGCATTGACGAGCCTCTTAAAACTCTTATGATGTCTCTTCTCGTTACCTTCGCCACCACGGACGAGGATAACGTCGAGGGCGACCTTTATATGTACGCTGACGTGTGCTATTTCCTCGCTTGTGAGGGAGTATTTACCGCAGAGGATACGACGGCTATCTTCACGTCCTTCTTGAATATGGACGAAAACGGAGAGTCTACGTTCAAACGCCTTTGCGTGCTTCTTGAGTCAAATCCGAGATTTGCACATATGTCACCCACTCTCTCCGAGCTCGCGATGAGAATGCTTCTTGAGAATTCCGGTATGGATCAGGATGCTCAGGAAACTCTTACCGAGGTCAAGGATACCGTTAACAACGTTCTTTCTATCGACAAGGAAAGCTTCGAGACCACCGAGGAGTATAAGGAAGCGGTAAATACCGAGGTTTCCGAAACTCTTGCAAACAACGGAATCGAGCTTGAGCCCGATCAGGTAGATCAGATCACCGATTTCATTATACAGCAGAAGGAAGAGAACGGAAAGACCGAGTTCACCGATGCTGATATGGCGGACTTCATGGCTAAGTACTACGACATCTACGCTAAGGGCCAAGGCTCCGGTAATACCGGCGGCGAAGGTGAGAACGACGGAGAAGGCGGCGGAACCGTTCTTCCTCCGGACGTAGAGCTTCCTCCGGATATCGAGCTCCCTCCCGGAATAGAGCTCCCTCCCGGATTCGAGTGGCCCTTGGGTTAAAAATACCGATTAAATTTGGTTCGGGCGGCGAATTGCTGCCCGAACTCTTTGAGAAAACAAAAATAACACGCAAAAGGCGTGTATGACATACGGAGGCAAAAAATGAAAATTCTTGTTATTAACGCAGGCAGCTCTTCTCTTAAATTCCAGCTTATAGATATGGACAACGAATCCGTTATCGCAAAGGGTATTTGCGAGGAGATAGGCGGAAAGTCCGGATTCAAATTCAAGGTTCCCGGCAGAGAGGACTATAAGATATCCTTGAGTCTTCCCACTCACGCGGAGGCTCTCAAGCTCGTTCTTGATACTCTCGTAGACGAGAAGCTTGGAGTTATCAAGGAGGTAAGCGAGATAAGTGCGGTAGGTCACCGCGTTCTCCACGGCGGAGAAAAGCTTTCGGGCTCCGTTCTTATCAACGACGAGGTAAAACAGATCATTGAGGAGTGCATAGATCTCGGTCCCCTCCATAACCCTGCAAATCTTAAGGGAATAGTTGAGTGCGAAAAGATCATGGACGTTCCTCAGGTAGCAGTCTTCGATACCGGCTTCCATCAGACGATGCCCGATTTCGCGTATATGTATGCGATCCCGTACGAGTATTATGAAAAGTATAAGATCCGTCGTTACGGCTTCCACGGTACGTCTCACAGATTCGTTTCTCAGAGAGCGGGAGAGCTTATAGGCAAGCCCGATCTCAACGTGGTTACATGCCACCTCGGTAACGGTGCGTCCTTTGCTGCCGTAAAGGACGGTAAGTGCTTTGATACTTCTATGGGAGTAACTCCTCTTGAGGGTATAATGATGGGAACCAGAAGCGGAAGCATCGATCCCGCTATCATTCCTTACCTTATGAAGAAGGGCGAGCTTACTACTGCAGACGAGATCGATAAGATGATGAACAAAAAGTCGGGTATGCTCGGAGTTTCGGGAATCACCTCCGATAACGTAGAGGTTATGAGACTTGCAAGAGAGGGCAACGAAAGATGCGCTCTCACCCTTAAGATGTATTGCCACCAGCTCACAAAGCTCGTCGGAGGATACGTTGCCGCTATGGGCGGTGCGGATGCGATCGTATTCACCGGAGGAGTTGGAGAAAACAACCCCGAGTACCGTGCTTACGTTTGTGAAAAGCTTGCATTCCTCGGCGTTAAGATGGATGAAAGCAAGAATGCAACTCGCGGTGAGGAAATTGAGATATCCACTCCCGATTCGTCGGTAAGAGTATTCGTGATTCCCACCAATGAGGAGCTCGTTATAGCAAGAGATACCTTAGAGATCGTGGAGAATTTGAAATAAATGTACGACGAGCTTACCAAGGTAGACATCGAGAAAATGGAGGAGGAGATAAAGTACCGCAGAGGCGTGCTTGCTCCTAAGCTCGGTGCCGAGCTTAAAAGAACGAGAGAATTCGGTGATCTTTCGGAGAATGCCGAATACAAGGAGGCTAAGAGAGAAAAGCGTAAGAACGAAGGAAGAATACGCTACCTTGAGGCTATGATAAGGACTGCAAACGTTATCGAGATTGAGGAGTCCGCGGATAGCGTGTCGCTCTTTGACAAGGTGACGGTCTTCAACGAGAAGATGAATGCCGAAAAGACCATACAGATAGTAACGACGCTGAGACAGAACGCGCTTCTCGGCTTCGTCAGTAAGGAGTCTCCCCTCGGCAGTGCGGTTATGGGAAAAAGAGTCGGTGACCGCGTTCTCGTTACGGTCAACGAAAATATGAGCTATTACGTTAAGATCGTAGCTATCGAAAAGGGTGAGGATAACACCGATCTGCCTATCAGCAGCTATTAATCTGCGTTTAGCGTGCAAAAAGAAAAAATATCCGTTATTTTATTGACTTTTAAAAATTCGTGTGCTATACTTTAATTGTTAAATTATAACATTACGACGAGGAGATTTGATATGGCTCGTACACAGATACCGAATTATATAGCCAGAAAGAGTAAATGGACCGCCGTTTTCAAGACGGGCGGAGTAGTTTTCTGGCCTATGTTTCTTGTTTTAGTAGTACTTATCGTGCTTCACCTTAACGACGTTACCCATCTCGGTATGGGACACACGCTTTACAAGGTAAGCGCAACCGAAGCCACCGAAACTGAGGCAGGCAACGCTCAGTACTATATTTGCTGTGAGTGCGATAAGATGTACTCCGATGCAAAGCTCACCAAAAAGATCACTAAGGATGACGTTGTTATCGCTCCTACCGGTACCGCGACCACTAACGCAAAGGCAGATTCCAAGTGCGGACACACCTTGTATCACGGTGTTGCGGTAAAGGATACGCTTGACGGCTACAAGGACATCTACTTCTGCCTTGACTGTGACGGAAGCGGAATGTACGCGGCAAGCAACGGCACGAAGAATATCGACAGACCCGGAACGATGACTCTTTTCGGTATGACCTTCTTCACGTGGACTCTCGTTCTTGGCGTTTACGCACTTATCTGTCTTATAACTCTTATCTGTGCTTTCATCTGCATCAGATTCCAGTACGTAGAGTTCTACGATAGCTACGTTATCCAGAAGCGCGGAGTATTCTACAAGCAGAGCAGAAAGACGATCTTCCCCCAGGCTTCAAGAGTTTCGGTTCGCAAGCACCTCTTCAACTACGGTGACGTTGAGATCGACGTAGTAGGTCCTTGGGACGTTGACCTTACGGGAATCGCAAGACCTGAGGATGTTCGCGAGTATCTCATTGATCATATGATCAGTCCTTCCTCGGTAGACGGCTTGAGCAGCAACCCCTATATTGCGGCTCTCGGTGTCTCCGCAGATACCATATTCTAAAAATAAACTAAAAATAAAATCGGAGCTACGGCAACCGTTGATAAGGTACCATAGCTCCGAATTTTTATGTAAAGCAATATTCAGCCTTGGTTTTTATTACGCATAAAACGACGACCGTGTATTATTCGGCATAAAAATGATACTCGGTGACGTTTTTAGTTTTGCATACGATGATTCATAAGTCCGATCCCTGCTTATGCATTTAAAACGGCTCGTTTTTAAAATCGGCGTCCCGTGCTTTAAGCGTTATCGGTTTTTGCAACGAGAACGTTTGCCCATCCGCCGTGCTTTAAAAGTATCGCACCGAATATGCACTTAAGCGTATCTACGAATTGGCATATAACGAAGAGTAAAAATACGTTAACTCCGGTGAGATATGCAAATATCAGTGACACGGGCATCGTGATGCACCACATATAAACGCTGTCGAAG
>JBGVKA010000201.1:0-11828 GCA_045129715.1 Eubacteriales bacterium
AATTGCGTTTTGGAGGATACGAGCTCAGGAAAACTCAATTTCACTGCAATCAATTCCTATTCAAAGCCTACCGTCGAGGTGAAAAACACCGAGATCAAGTCTTATTACGGCTTTAAATCCGATTACACCACGATAAGCGTAGAGAACAGTAAGGTGACTGCAAACGCAGCCGTGTTCAACGGCACCTCTACCGTAACCGTTACCGATTCGGAGCTTATAACGTCCGGGGATATAATCTCCGTACCTAAGTCCTCGGTTACTTACAAGTACGGAACGGGAAAGAACACCGTTATCCTTACAAGCGGAAGCGGATTTGCGGATGATTATAAGACGGATGAGGAAGCGCACTTTGCTTATAAGGGCAACGGAAAGTACGTTCTTGAAAAAGGAACTCTTGAAGAGGTAACCGTTACTATCGAAAAGAACGGTGTAAAGACAACGAAAAACTGCAGCTTTGATAAGTTTATGGACGAGCTCGATGCTCAGGAAATTGAACTCTCGGAGAACACTACTTATACCGTTGTTATGAACAAGAGCTTCACTATCGGTGGAAAGGGCTACTGGGAGTTAAAGCAAATGAACCCGACGGCAACCCTTAACATTGATCTTAACGGTCATACCGTGACATCGGCAAACGGAAACGTTATTCAGGTCAGATCTGAGTATACGCTCAATATGGACGGCGCAGACGATATGGGTAATGCAGGAACCTGGCGTGCCATAGGTAAATCTGCTTCGATGTTCTACATGCGTTTCGGAGCAGGTGACGGTGCAAGAGCTAACATTAAGAACATCAATATCGTATGCACTAATCTCGCCAATACAGACCAGCCTATTCTTCATATTGCATCGGGAGTTACCACGATGCAAAACGTAAATATTACGTATACCGGTGTAGATTTTCCTTCAAATGGAACGATAGAGGATAAGGATATTATCGCAATAAAGCAGAACGCAAAGGTCGTGCTTGACAATTGTACCCTTGTTGATAATAGCTCCGGCAAGCTTAACGTTTACGCTATTACAACTATGAACACCGCAACCTTCACTATGAATAATACTACCGTTAGTGCCTATGCCGGATTTGATTGCGTCAAGGGAACTAACGTAATTACAAATAGTAAGATAACGGTCAGCACGGATGTATTCCTCGGCCAAGGATCGTTCGATATTACCGACAGTGAGCTTGCAACCGCGAAGGCCACGTTCTCAAGCACGGCGGGAAAGGTTACCTTCAATTACGGAGAGGGCAAGACCTCCGTTACCGTAAACGCAACCTCCCTTACCGATAGCTTTGTTATCGAGGAAGGCTACGGCTTCATTCCTCACGGAAACGGAAAGTTCGTTCTCGGCAGTGATTCGGGACTTTCCACCGTAAAAATGACCTCTATATTTGCCGACGGAATGGTATTCCAGAGAGATATGCCCATAAACGTTTTCGGAACCTGCCGTAAGGTTGGTGCTGAAATAAAGGTAACGCTCGGTAATGAGACGGTTATCGCAACAGTTGATTCAACGGGTAACTTCAAGGCTACCTTCGGTGCAAGATCGGCACAGCGCGGCTTGACTCTTACCGTTGAGCAGCTTGGCGTTGAATACCCCAACGTGTTCACCTATAACAACGTCGCAATAGGCGAGGTAATAGTTGTAAGCGGACAGAGTAACGCCGCATACGAGCTCTACAAGATGGAGGATGCTGCCGAGTATATCGCAAACGCTGATAACTATAGCAATATCAAGGTGTTCAGAGCTCCGAGAACGTACGAGTTCTACGAGGTAGAGGCCGGAGTCGGAAGCTGGCATAACGTAACGAGTGCGCTTCTTAAAAAGTCGAGTGTCATCGGCGGTGACGTTTCCGCTATCGGATACGTTCTTGCAACGAGAATGGCAGACGAGCTTGGAGATAACGTAGCTATAGCTATTATAGACGCATCCTACGCAGGCTCGGCAATAGAGCCTTGGATAGAGTTTAATTACTTCGAGGAGAAGTTTGGAAATTCGACCGACTCGAAGGCTTTGGAAGGAATAAAGAGATATAACGATTACGTTTCCTTCTATCTTAAAAACGGAAGATATCCCGGCTCCACGAGCGAGGCTTCAACTTATCTTGAAAAGCCTTACGCAACGAATACCCCAGGTATTTGCTACAACACGATGATAGGACCCATCGAGGGCTATACGGCAAAATTGGTCGTTTGGTATCAGGGTGAGGCAAACGTAGGACGTAAGGATACCTACGAAACCTACTTCAATGCACTCAAGGAAAGCTTCAAGAAGGCGTTCTCAAACGACGATCTTAAGTTCTTTGCCATTCAGCTTGCTCCCTACACCTCAAATCAAGGTGACTTCTTGTCAATTCAGTATGATCTCGCTGAAGCCGACGATACCTTCGTTATCAGCACCTCGAGAGAGGGCCCCACGTTTAACTCCAGCGATCTTGCAAACGGAGTAATTCATCCCTCGAGAAAATCTCCCGTAGGACATAGACTTGCGGACTCCGTTCTTAAGAACGTTTACGGTCTTTACGAGGGTGAGGTCGTTGAAGCACCGAAGGTGGTAAGCGTTACCGCGGACGGAAATAAGCTTATAATAACCTTTGATACGAGCCTTTCGCTTGCTTACGGCAACGCGCTTTGCGGCTTCGAGATCGCAGGTTCGGATAAGAGCTTCAAGACGGCGGTCGGAGAAATATCCGGAAACACCGTAATTCTTACCGCTGACGGCGTTGATGCTCCTCAGTACGTGAGATACGGCTTTGGCCGTATGGAGATCGTCCTCAAGGACGGCACCGTGTTGCCTTACGACTCCAAGCTTTCGAATTCGGTTAGCAATACGAGTGCGGATAAGGCGGTCATCGTAGGTCCTGACGGCACTCAGTACGTGTTTAACGGCGATCCTTCTCTTGTGGTAGAAACCCGATTGGCAGGAAACTTAACAAACGGATCCGGACATCCTATGCCTACCTTTATGCTTGAGGTCGGCTACGGAGAATAAAGGGTGAAAATATGAAAAAAATACTTATTTTATTACTTGTGCTGACTCTTTCCTTCGCGCTTCTTGTATCCTGTAAAAAGGACAAGGATAGCGATGACGATAACTCCGGAGTCAGTGCGGCAGACGTTGAAAAGATCGTCTTTGCCGATAAAACCGTCACCTACGACGGAAGCGAGAAAAACTTACTCGCAACCAATATTCCCGACGGTGTCACCGTATCTTACGAGGGTAACGGCAAGATAAATGCAGGTGAATACACCGTAACGGCAAAATTCTATTACGGCGAGGAGCTCCTTGCTACCAAGACTGCAAAGCTCACTATCAAAAAGGCAACTATTGATATGAGCGGAGTTTCCTTCAGCGATAAGACCGTAACCTACAACGGTGCAGAGCACTCCATAGAGCTTGTAGGCACTCTTCCTCACGGCGTTACCGTAAGCTACGAGGGCAACGGTAAAACGAACGCGGGAACCTACACGGTAACTGCAACCTTTGAGCACAATACTCAAAACTACGAGGCTATTTCCGATATGAGCGCAACGCTCACCGTTGAAAAGGCTCAGCTCGATACGTCGGCTATCTCCTTCGCAGATAAGACCGTGACCTACAACGGTGCGGCGCACTCTATCTTGCTTGAAGGCACCCTTCCTTACGGTGTCACCGTAAGCTACGAGGGTAACGGCAAAACGAATGCAGGAGCTTACACGGTTACCGCTACCTTTGATTATGACGCTCAGAATTACGATCCCATTTCCGATATGAGCGTAACTCTCACCATCAAAAAGGCAACCTACGATATGTCGTCCGTCTCCTTCTCGGATAAGACCGTTACTTACTCCCGCGAGGAGTACGGTATAGAGATCGAGGGCAAGCTTCCGAGTGGCGTTACGGTAAGCTACGATGGTAACGGCAAGAGCTCCGTAGGTACCTACACCGTAGTTGCATCCTTCGTTGGAGATGCGGCAAACTACGAGCTCATTCCCGATATGACCGCTACTCTTAAGATAGAGCCCTTCCTTGTAAGCGGACTCAGCTTCAAAAATCAGTCGTTCGTTTACGACGGTAAGGAAAAGTCCATCTTTATCAGCGGAACGGTTCCCACCGACGTTGAGGTAATATACGAGGGCAACGGCAAAATCAACGTTGGAAGCTACGAAGTTACCGCAAAATTCGTTACCGAAAATGAAAACTACGGCGAGTTCCCGGTCCTTACGGCTACCATGACGATAAACAAGGCAACGTACGTGCCCGTGTTCAAAAACGCCACCGTAAGCTTTAACGCAAAGGAGCACTCCATCTTCGTTGAGGGCACTCTTCCCGACGGTATAACCGTTGAGTATATCGGCAACGGAGTTATGATTCCCGGAACCTATACCGTAACCGCAGTGTTTACCACTGACGACAGATACAATGCTATAGCGGATATGAGCGCAACGCTCGTCGTAGAGCTCGGCTCCTACGAAACTCCTGCCGCTGATTTCGAGTACTCCGAACGCTCGGACGGAACGCTCGCAATAACAGGCTATAAGGGTAACGACGTTGCAATAGTTATCCCTAAGGCGTTGCTCGGAACTAAGATAACCTCCATAGCTACCGAAGCCTTTAAAAACAACGAAAACATAACTTATGTTTACATTTCTGACGAGATAACCAATATCGGAAACAGTGCGTTCGCTTATTCCGCGCTTGAGACCGTAAGATTCGGAAATAAGATAACGGTTATTGGCGCATCCGCATTCAAGGGCACTAAGTTAGTAAGTGCAGACCTTCCCGCAACTCTTACTACTATAGGAAGCGGTGCTTTTGCGGATACTCAGCTTGAGGAAATAACGCTCTCCTTCGTAGGCGGTAGCCATACCACCTCAAACGGCTATCTCGGATATATCTTCGGTGCGACGAATTATTCCGCAAACGCGGCTAAGGTTCCCGAGACTCTTGAAAGAGTAACGCTTAACGGAGCCTGCACCAATATCCCCGCATACGCCTTCTACGGATGCTCCGGCATCAAGGAGATCGTTATAGGAAGTGCCGTTAAAACCATCGGCAACTCCGCATTCTCGGGATGCTCTCAGCTCAGAAGCATCTATATCCCCGCATCCGTGACGGATATTCCCGCAAATGCGAACGCATACGATTCTCCCTTCTATAACACCGCGGAGGATATGCTCGTGGTATTTGAAACTGTTGGAGTCGGCAATATGGGACGTTTCGCTCTTAACGTAAGTGACACTAAAAAGGCAATAAGCATCTACGGAAAGACCTATTCAGATTATCTTAACAATAAGGACGGAAGCTACCGCGAGTTTGATACCACGGATTCGAAGCTTCTTAATATCCAGATCAACGGCTCAAATCTCAGCGGCTTCGATTCCTCGAAGCTTGAGTATTCCGTAACTCTTCCTGTAACCTCCGGCGCGAAGGTGACCTACACCGTATCCGCATTCGGAGCAAACGTAGAGTACACTCAGCCTACCGTGGCAAACGGAAACGTAGCCACCATTAAGGTAACGAGCGCGGACGGAAGCTCCACTCACGAGTATAAGATAAAGTTCACCTTCACCGGTAACACTACCGCCGAGATCGTTAACAAGAACGGCACCGACGCTACCGTAACCTTCGTTATTGACGACGGAGAGCAGCAGACCGCAAGCTTCGCAAAATCCATGCTTCTTAAGTATTCCGGACTCTCTCTCTCGTTTGCCGTAAAAACTAAGGATCTTGCAACCCTTAAGACTCACGATCCCGACGGTGACGGTATTCCCGAATACGTTATGGTAAACGGCAAGTACACCTACGACGTCAATCAAAAAAACTATGATTTCTGGAGCGACGTTCTTTCCGTCGGCAGAAGCGAGATCGTTTCGCATACTCACACTCATATGTTCTGGGGACTTGACGATGAAGGTGGAACTTATACCTACGTTGATAATAAGGACAATATAAAATCCGCTTTGATGCCCGTGGGTAACTCCACTAAGGAGATCTATGCGGCAAAGCAGATACTTGAGGAGCTCTTTGGAGATTATATTTCCATAAACGGAACGGCTATTTCTCTTATCGATGCAGGAATAGGAGTAAAGACGAGTGACGTTACTATTGGCGGTGTCAAGTATCCGACCTATAAGACCTTCTTCAGAACGCTTTGGGAAGCTGCATACAAAAAGGGAGACCTCATAAGCATAAGATCTACCTTTGGTGCAACGTACAATCCCGATCTTGATCTTTCAACTAAGGTCGTCGTTCCTTCAAAGTACGACACTATGAGTGAAAGATTCAACACTCCCGGATATATGGTTGAGCATTATAATGCAAATCCCGAGGGTGTAAAGAATGACGATATAGTCAACTGGACGGACTATATCGACGCGGCTATAACGATGAACGGTTGGGCAGGCTTCTGCATACACGATATCAGACCGGAATCCGCAACGTCGTCGCCCAACGGTCATTTCATAACCGAGGCGCAGGCTGAGAAGCTCTTTGCATACGCTTCGTCAAGAAACATCTGGGTAGCAACCTATACCGCGGCATCTCTGTATTACAGCGAGTGGTCTACGGCAAAGGTAACGAGCTCTTACGAGAACGGAAGCGTAAAGGTAACTCTTACCGATAACGAGCGCGACGATATCTACACCGAGGCACTCACCGTTAAGGTAAGCGTTCCCGCAACCTGGGAAAGCGCAGAAGCAAACGGCGAAGCTCTCACCGTGCACAAGAATCTTGACGGCAGCGCATACGTTTACGTAAACATCGTTCCCGACACCGGAGCAGTTACTCTCTCGGCTAAGTAATTTCGTACCGTCTTGTACCGTAGGTAATAAGACAGATACGTCTTATAATTCATTGTAATAGGGTAGATATACCCATTAACTACGTAATAAGACGGATATACGTTATTATAAATACTAACTGAATAATATAGCTTACGAGGCTGTCTCGCTCATGCGAGGCAGTCTCGTTTTTCTTTTTGGGCGGAACGGGAGGTAAAGCGAGTATCCGCGCAGGATATCCCGAATATTATGTTAAAAAGCATAGCGGTGATGTAGGTTTGTTAAATTTGCATATACGCGGTGGGAAATGTCGGGAAAAAATTGCATTTTCATATAAAATTGCGGATTTTAGGTGAAATCTATTGACAAAAAATGAAAATCGGTGTATAATTTAACGGTCGGTTAGCATATGCTAACTGAACGCATAAAAAGGATATAGGAGGAGCCATTGTGAATTTAAGCATGGCAAAAGAGGGAATAGAATATACCGTTAAAAGCATCAACACGAATGACGACGAATTGAACGCATTCCTTTTTTCGCTTGGATGCTATAGCGGAGAGCCTATAACCGTCATAAAGAAGAGAAAGAGCGTATCGGTCATCGCGGTCAAGGACGGAAGATATTGCATCGACCGTAATCTTGCTGAGGATATAGAGATCGCTTGATTTTAAATGCCTCTCGGTATCGGGGGCAGTTTATTTGTAGCTCTCGGTTAGCGTATGCTAACTCGCAGGGCGGACGTATTTTCAGCTTTGGAGGAGAAAAATGAGAATTGCATTGGCGGGCAACCCGAACAGTGGTAAAACGACGATGTTCAACGCCTTGACGGGCGGAAACGAAAAGGTCGGAAACTGGGCGGGTGTAACCGTAGATAAAAAGGAGCGCGTAATAAAGAAAAGCTTAGCGCACGGTGTTTCAAGACTCGTTGCGGTAGACCTTCCCGGCGCGTATTCCATGTCGGCTTTTACCTCGGAGGAGAGCATTACGAGCTCTTACATAAAGACCGAGAAGCCCGACGTTATAATCAATATAGTTGACGGAACCAATCTCAGCAGAAGCTTATTCTTTACGACTCAGCTTCTTGAGCTCGGTATACCTACCGTGGTTGCGCTCAACAAATCTGACGTAAATAAGAAAAGAGAGACAGAAATAGACGTTAAGGCACTTTCCGAAAAGCTCGGATGCCCCGTATTCGAAACGGTTTCAACCTCTCACGACGGTCTTTTAGAGGTAGTCGGAGCGGCGATATCTCTCTTCGGCAAGGAGCAGAAGGCTCCGTACGTTACCGACGGTGAGATCGTCAGCAAGGAGGATTCCGAGCGTGACGACAGAAAGAGATTTGCCTTTGTCAACGGTATCGTAAGTGCGGTCGAAAAGAGAAAGGTGTTTACCAAGGAAAGAAACGTGCAGGATAAGATAGACTCCGTGCTTACTAACAAGTGGGCGGGAATCCCGATCTTTGCGGCGGTAATGTTCCTCGTATTCTGGCTCTCGCAGTCAGGACCTACCGTTTGGTTTGCGGATCTTCTCACCGGCTGGCTTGAGAGCGTGCAAACTATGGTATCCGATGCGATTGCCTCGGACAGCATATGGGCATCGATCTTGATCGAGGGTATAATCGGCGGATTTATCGCGATCGTCGGATTTTTACCGCTCGTTATGGTCATGTATTTCCTTATCGCGCTTCTTGAGGATTGCGGATATATGGCGAGAGCGACCGTCGTTCTCGATCCGATATTCAAGAAGGTCGGTCTTTCGGGTAAATCCGTTATCCCCTTTATAATCGGTACGGGATGTGCGGTGCCCGGCGTTATGGCGAGCCGTACCATCCGTGACGAGAGGGAAAGAAGAGCGGCGGTTCTTCTCGCTCCCTTTATGCCCTGCGGAGCAAAGCTTCCCGTAATCTCGCTTTTCGCAGGCGCGTTCTTCGGTGGCTCTGCGTGGGTTGGAGCGGCAATGTATTTCGTGGGAATAGTTATCATATTCCTTGCCGCGCTTCTCATTAAGGTGATCACCGCTTGTAAGAAAAAACGCTCCTATTTCATAATGGAGCTTCCCGAGTATAAGGCACCGAGCGTTTCAAAGGCGGCGGTTGCTATGTGCCAGCGCGGATGGTCGTATATCGTCAAGGCGGGAACGATCATACTCGTTTGTAACTTCGCAGTACATATAATGCAGAACTTCACGTGGAGCTTCACCGCGGTAGAGGAGGGAATGGCTCACACCTCCATTCTCGCAACGATAGCATCCCCCTTTGCATACGTTATAGCTCCCGTGGTCGGTGTCGTGGCTTGGCAGCTTGCGGCGGCAACGGTAACGGGCTTCATCGCAAAGGAAAACGTAGTCGGAACTCTTGCGGTGTGCTTCGGTATCTCCAACCTCTTTAACCTTGAGGAGCTCAGTATGGTCGAGGGCGCGAGCAACGCCGTTGCCGCAACCTTTGGAATGACGAGTGCGGCGGCACTTGCCTTCCTTATGCTCAATCTCTTCACGCCCCCCTGCTTTGCGGCGATCGGTGCGATGAACGCTGAGCTTAAGAGCAAAAAATGGCTCTTCGCAGGTATAGGACTTCAGCTTGCAGTCGGATACACGGTAGGATTTTTGGCATTCTTCTTCGGCACTCTTATCTCGGGCGAGAGCTTTGCTAACGCTTGGATGCCCATCGTTGGATGGGGAGTTATCGCTCTTATCTCGGTAATCGTTGCCTCAGTCGCGATAAGCAGCCATAAGAAGCTTAAGGATGAGTATCTTGCAAGCCTTGAAAAAAAGAAAATCGCGGCGTAATTTAACACGCTATGCACCTAAAACGGTGCTATATGACCTAATGAAAGGAGAATAGGCAAATGGGACTCGGTGATTTTATTGCCATCGGCTTGATAGCCGTTATAGTCGGCGCGGCGTCTTACTATCTCGTAAGAGCAAAGAAAAAAGGCAAAAAGTGCTTAGGCTGTCCTTACGCTGATTCCTGTTCTTCAAAGTCCTCTTGCTGCTCAACGGAAAACAACATTTCCGGTGAGACGAAATAAAAAAAGTGCAAGTTTTGTAAACCTTTGATAACAAAAAGCGTATAAACGACAGAAAAAACTGAATAAACGGAGTAAAAGCCAAGAAGAAACGCAAGAGCGTTTTTGAAACGTCTTCGGCTTTTGCTCCGTTTTTTTGATGCGTCAAGAATCGATATTATAATCCATGTGACGTTAATTTCCCAAATGTGAAATTAACCGTGGTGCCCTGTGGCACCACCCCGAAAACCGAGGGTTTTCGCACATTCCTTGAAATATAGTTGTTCGAGCTTGCTGGCAAGCCGACAGACTCGAACTTCGTATATTATAATCTATGTGACGTAAATTTTGTTTTCATCAAAATTTACTGTGATGCAAACAGCATCACTCCCGAAAATCAAAGATTTTCGCACATTTCTTGAAATATCTTTGTTCGAGCTTGCTGGCAATCCGACAGACTCGAACTTTGTATATTATCAAATATTTCCTTGTTTTTGTTGACAATTTATGAATAGTGTGTTAAAATATCTCTGCCTAAAAAAACAAAAGGAGAAATTTTATGGTAGGTTCATTTTGGGCGTTTACGCCCGCGATTATCGCTATCATTCTTGCTCTTGTAACGAAGCAGGTGTACGTTTCACTCTTCTTCGGTATATTCGTCGGAGCAATGATGTATGCAGGCGGTAATCCCTTAGAAGCAATGTTCACTCTTTATCAGGTAATGAGTGAAAAGGTAGGCGCAAATACGCCTATTATCGTATTCCTCGTAGTTCTCGGTATCCTCGTAGTTCTTATGCAGAAGTCGGGCGGCGCGAGAGCATACGGAGATTGGGCAGGAAGAAAGATCAAGACCAAGGGTGGAGCAATGGCTGCTACCGCAGGCCTTGGATGTCTCATTTTCGTAGACGACTATTTCAACTGTCTCACCGTCGGTTCGGTAATGAGTCCCGTAACCGATAAGTTCAAGGTTTCCCGTGCAAAGCTTGCGTATATGATCGACGCAACCGCGGCTCCCATCTGCATTATCGCTCCCATTTCGAGCTGGGCGGCTGCAGTAGCAGGAGAGCTTGAGGGTGACGGTCTTATGGTATTCATAAGCACCATTCCCTTCAACGTATACGCTCTTCTTACTATCGTAATGGTATTCGCGCTTTGCTATTTCAAATTCGATTTCGGTAAAATGAAGCGCAACGATCTCATCGCTGAAGAGACCGGTGACCTTCACGCAGGCTGTGAGGAGTCCTCCGAGGCTACCGAAGAGGTTACTTACAATCCCAACGGCAAGGTTCGTCACCTTATCATTCCCGTAGTAGTTCTTATCCTTTGCTGCATCGGTGGTATGATCTTCACCGGTTATTGCTACAACTGGGGCTCCGATATCGACTATAGCTTCGCTAACGACGATATCGTTTCTATCGCAAGCACCGAGAATAGCACCAGCATCGTTCTCAAGAGCACTGAGGACACCTTGTCCTTCTTCGCCGACGAAGAGATTCCTCTTTACGCTGAGGGCGAGGATGCGGTTTACTACTACGTAGAAAATGCCGACGGCACTCTTTCCTTCGTAGTAAACAACCCCGTTACTCTTACTCCCGGTGAGTCTCTCTCCGTTTACAGTGAGATCGAGCCTGCAGGCTACACCAACGTTCCTCAGTCCTCCGGAGTTATCGAGGCGTTCTCCAACTGTGATGCAGGTATGTCTCTTGCGATCGGCTCTACCTTCGCTCTTATCATCATTGCAGTTTATTATATGCTTTCCAAGGTAGTATCCTTCAAGGATATCACCGGAAGCTTCACTCAGGGCTTCAAGGCAATGGTTCCCGCGATCCTTATCCTTACGTTCGCTTGGAGCATTTCCGGAATCATGGGTGCCAAGGGCGGATATCTCGATGCTCAGGCATTCGTAGACAATAACCTTAGAAACAGTGCGTTCCCCTCGTTCCTCTTCCCCGCGATATTCTTCATTCTTGCAGGTGCTATCGCGTTCTCGACCGGAACCTCTTGGGGTACCTTCGGAGTTCTCGTTCCCATCGCAGTTACCATTCTCGGCGGATCGGGCAC
>JBGVKA010000202.1:0-8941 GCA_045129715.1 Eubacteriales bacterium
CCCTGCACCTCAGGAGTGTAGCCCGCTGCTCTGAGCTTTGCAACGGCTTCCTTTACGGTTGCGATAAATCCATCGTAGAGGTCACCTATCTTATCGCCCTCAAACTCGATATCGGGGTTAGCCGCGATATAAGAGGGAGATGTCCAGGTCGCTATGTTGTTATCTGCGCTGACCTTATTTGCGGAAAGCTGAGTATCTCCGTTGGCGTACTTGATAACAACGTTCATTTCACCGCTCTTGCTGAGTGCGGTTGCAATTCCGATCTCGGCACCGGAGGTTGAATAATCCTTGCCAAGTCCGAAGGTAACGGGAACGAAATCCGTGCTATTGTTGCCGTAGCCCTTGCCGTAATAGAGAACGTTTTCAACACCGGCGTCAAGCATATCCGCATCGGAATATCCGTCGGGGTAGCTTGTCGTTTGTCCGTAGCCTACTGCATTGGACTGTCCTGCGATAAGCCACACGTTGATTTTTTTGCTCGTCTCGGTATTTCCCTTATCCGTTGCGTTGGCACTTATAACGATAGCCAAGCAGGAAAGGATCAACACCAAGCTGAGCAAAGCCAATAAAAGCTTGTTCGTTTTGCTTTTCATAGTTTTTCTCCTTTTTATATATTTTTAATTTTGGATTAAACCTTGGGATTCTGACAAGTGAAATTTGTTTCCATTCCCTTGCCTATAATTCTGAGCTCATTTTCATCGAGCGTTACGAGACAGTAGGTCTCTTCCTTGAAATCACATATTGAACGTACGGTTTTGTGAACTACACCGCGTCTTACGGCAAGTCCGCCGGGGTGATAGTGCCCCGCTACGTAAGCTCTTACGTTGTCGTATCTGTCTAAAAGCTCGAGCATTTTTTTATATTCCACGAGTCTTGCAAGGGGCTCGGTCTCGCCGGGCTCTCTCAGGCAGGAATCACCAAGCACGGGAACGTGACAAAGTATCACGATGTCCTCCCCCTTTGCCTTTGCATCGTCGAGGGTATTTTCAAGCATTCTCCAGCTTTCCTCGCGGAAGAGTCCCGGCCATTCCTGGACGGGCTCGGTATTGCTTTTTCTGAAGCTCCAATAAGCCTCTTTTTCCTTTTCGTCTCTTGAGTATCTGCTTATCTCAAATGCGTTAAGCACTATGAAGCGGAAGCCTCCGACGGAAAAATCGTAGGTCGGCGCAGGCATATTCACTGCCTCTGCGTGCTCCTTTTCACCGCGACGGCAGAGGTCGTGGTTTCCTATAGCGTACTTAACGGGGTGCTTTGAGGCGGAAAAGACCTCTAAAATTTCGGGCACCTCAGATATTTCGTGACCGTCTCCGAGGTCTCCGAGGCTGAATACAAAATCAAGCTCGCGCTCGTTGAGGCTTTCTATTATCGAGGCAAGCCTCGTTTTTGCTCCGAGGCAATCGCGGGTTGAATAATTTCCCTTTGCCGAATAATGACAGTCGCCTATAACGGCAAAATTAACCTTCTTTTCCATTTTATTCTCCCTTCCCTGACTTAAGCTCCATATATCCGAGCTTATCAAGCCAGATAAGAACGTGCGATGCGAAGCCGTGGTTACAGCTCGCCTTTATGTCCTTGTGCTCCCAGAGGGTGCCCGTAAGAGCTGCCATATAATCAAAATATCCGCGTATGTTTTCCTCAAGCTTATCGTATATACCGTATCTCGCAAGAAGCTCAAGACGGAGATAATTGCCTATAAAGGCGTTTGATGGATGTATTTCGCGCCATTTTCCGCTCTTTGCTCTCTCGGGGCCGAAATCGTCAACGAGCGTTTTGAGGAGCTCGCCGTCCTCCTCGGGAGTTGCAACTCCGGTAAAGAATGCGTAATACTGGCAGGTTTCGGTGCGCTCACCCGTTAAGGTAAGCTTTCCGTCCGAGAAGACGGAGTTATCCGAGAAGAAGAGTCCCATTCGGCTCTGTTCTCTTATGATTTTTCTGAGCTTTTTCGCTTTTTCGTTATATTTTTCGTCACCGTAAAGCTCGTATAAGGTCTTAAGGAACAGATAGTAAAGCATATTCGACGGATAGTTTACGTCCTGCGTGAGCTTATTGCACATCGACCACTCGACGAACACCCAGCCCTCAAGTCTTTCAAGAAGACCGTCCGAGTTTTCGAACCTCTCAAAATACTCGCAAAGCGCAAGCATCTTAGGACGAAGGTCGTCTATCAGCTCGCGGTCTCCAGTCCTATCGAGATATTCGCGAAGCTCAAGGAAATACCACATTGCCCAGTTGGGAATATACTCGGGATTTCTGAACTCCGAGGGATAACACATAGGAAGCATTCCCTTCGGCAATCCGCGGTAGCTCTCCTCCATCGCAAAATTGGAGAGGAAGCATTTTTCAACCGTGCTTTTACCGCTGAGAAGACGCTCGACTCTTGCAGTGAAGAAGCTGTCGCAAAGCCAGCCCGCGCGCTCTCTTGAGGGACAATCCATATATATATCAAAGGTGTTCTGACGGAAGGTCTCGACCGCGGCTGAATAGATGCGCTCAATCACCGCATCGTGTCTCTCGGGCTTAAGCCTCATCACTATTTCCGAGGCGTTAAAGTCAGTCCTTACAACTCCGACGTAGCGAAGCTCGGCTTTGCCGCCGACGTTTATCACGCTCACGTATTTGAAGGTGTACGGCTCTGCGGTAAGAAGCTTGTAGTCAGAGCCACCCTTGAGGCGATAAAAAATCACGTTTGAGGTATTGTTTCTCGTATAATCAATCTTTCCGTCAACGAGGATCTCGTCAAAGGCAACGTAAAGCTCGGTGTCCTCTATACAGCGGAGCTCAATCTCGATGAGTCCCGTCGTATTCGATCTCATTGAGGCGCCGACAAACGTATCGGATCCCATAAGAGTCGGCAATGAAACGGTGCCACCCTCCTCGCGAAGCTCAAGGTGTTGGAGCTTATGTATACTTACTACCTCCGCCTCATCGACCGGGAAGCCGTCTACCGTCGTGCCGGCGTTCGCAACTGCGCGATCCGAATAAAGACGCTCGGGCGCTACGTGAAGAGCGGAGCCCGTGCAGTACAAGGACTCGACAGACTCGCGGGGGAACTCCGGATAGCTTATCTCTCTTTCAATAAACTTCTTATCCTCACAGAGCTCAAGCTCGACCTCGCGGCAATCGTCCGCGCGGCTCATATCGTATACCTCGGCAAAGGCGCGCTGATACGAATATCGCTGAACGCGCTTTATTCTCTCGCTAAGGGAAAAGGCGCGCCATCCATCGCCGCCCGTGTAGGCAACCACCTCGCCCTCCGAGACGATCTCGGCACAGAAGAAGGAAGGCTCCTTCAACCACTCGAACGTATCACAGTAATAGCCGGTGGAAATGACGACTATCTCGTTCAGCTTATTTTTGAGATGCTCGCTTATATTTATCTCGTCGGTTCGATAATATCCACGCCCTGCCCTTGCCGGACCAAAGTGGATAAATTCACCGTTTACGAAAACCTGATAGCCCGTATATCCCGATATGCGAAGGATCGCGTTTTCACTTTTCTTAACGCTCGATACGAATTTCAAGGAGTGGTTAAGCTCCTTTTGCATTTCGCGCTCCCATACCGGACGAGCTTTTATAAATTTTTTCTCTTTGAATATCATAGGTTAGCTCCATATTCATTTGAAATATTAAATAATACTCCGTATTTTTAATAATATGGTCGATTTTATTATAAGTCATTTTTACTTTATTGTAAATAATCAAATATAATACACCCGCTTTATCTTGACAAGTAAGGTTTCTTGGTGTATAATAGACAAAAATCATTTTTTGGGAGGTCCATATGGAGCTGCTTCAATTAAAGTACTTTTGCGATGCGGCAAAAACTCAGAATTTATCCGAGACGGCAAGAAAATACCACGTTCCCACCTCTAATATTTCAAACGCGATAAAAAGACTCGAAAACGAGTTTAACTGTAAATTTTTCGATCATTTTTCAAACAAAATCTTTTTGAATGAGCGTGGAGAAATATTTTATAAAAAGGTGTCCGAGGCGCTTGATCTTCTTGACGATGCCAGGATAACGATCAAGGATGATTCGGGCGTTATTTCAGGCGAGATCCGTCTGCGTTGTCGCAGTAACAGAAGACTTGTTACCGAGGCAATGGAGGAGTTTATCAAGGAGTATCCTAACGTAAGATTTAACATGTGCTTCGGTGAGGCTCCTATGAAGGATATAGATATTCTCATTTCCTACGGTATACCGATAGAAGCTAAGGAAAAGATCCTTATCGTAGAGGAGGATCTTCTTATCGCTATGCGCAATGACAATCCGCTCGCGAAGATGGAAAATCTCACCGTTTCCGATCTGAAAAATGAAAGATTTATCGTCGGTCTTTCTATAGAAACGGATGAGGAATGCAAAAAAGCAGGCTTCATTCCAAACGTTGCATTCGAGCTCAACGATCCCACATACGTCAGAAAATACATCGAAATGGGACTCGGAATAGGCTTCATTCCCTCGGTTTCCTGGAGAAATCTCTTCTCCGAAAACGTCGTTTTGAAAAAAGTAGGCGTAAAGCGAAGCACCTATGCTTATCTGCCTATAAACCGACATACGAAAAAATCCGTATCTATCTTCATTCAATATCTTCTGGATGCGGCAAAAAAAGCGGTGGATGAATGTGAAAATTAAAATGATAAAAACGCAAAAACCGACAGATAACGCTCTGTCGGTTTTTGTTATTCCACGCTCTTAAGCCAAATGCTCAAAAACGGCAAACAGCTTTTTGGGGTTGTTTTTAAGCACTCTTTCGAAGCGCATCAGGTATTCCTCGGGTGTCGAATCAACTTTTTTCGAGATCAAGCATAAGGCCTTATATGTTATTGGATCCTCTAAAAAGGCTTTGCCCATTTCGGACAGTTCAGTTTTGTTCTTCTCTCTCATTTTTCTCTACCCTTCTTAGCACGGCAAAATTTTCTTCCGCTGAGATCTCCACATCATCTCCGGCATTTAGTCTTAGCTCTAATGCGACGTCTCTTGGAATAATAACTCTACCGAGTTCATCGATTTTGCGAACGATTTTCTTTTGCATGGTATCCTCCTATTTTGTCATACTTTCAGTTCTATAACCAAACTGTGAGTTCATTATATCACGATATATTTGTCGAAAAGGCTCGCAACGTGGCAGCAAATAAAAAAAAGAGCCTTTTTTTCAAGGCTCAATTTTTAATCTAAATATTGTATATAGGTGTCTATAAGTGCTTCAAGGGCTATACGCTGTTTGGGAGTCAATTTTTCAATCTTTCTGCCTATTGCGTTATCTCCAAACAATTGTCCCGTAGACACCGAGTCGCGCAAAAGATAATCCGCAGATACGTTTAAAGCCTCTATCAGCTTGATGAACACGTTCATACTCGGCAATTTCAAGCCGCGTTCAATTTGACCTACAAACTCAACGCTGACGTCTAACCGTTCAGCTAATTGCTCTTGAGTCAAGCCCTGCTTTTTTCGAGCTTCTTTAATTCTATCGCCAATTGTAAGCTTATACATAAACTTTACCTCGTACTATCAGTTCTATTTCCATACAACTATTATAGATAAAACGAGAAGAAATTTAAACGAACTATAAGTTCTATATTCATACTACAAGTGCGGTTATGAAAAATCTATACGTTTTAATCGCAAGATCGGGATATAATTTTCGCAAATGCGTTTTTTAGTAAAGACAAACGGTGTACCATTGTGGTACAAAACTTTGTTTTTTAATAGTTTTTGGTGGTTTTTTTGTGTCGGGTAAGGTCGAAAAATTCCATTTTGAGCACATAAAATTCTCTCGCTCTTAAGGACAGCGTTTTTGAGACAAAGCACTTTTTTCGGGAATTAGGAGCCGTCTTTTTTTGAAATGATGCTTTGTTTTTTGAAACGCTTTTGACTCTTGTTCTTCCATAAGCTTGATCTTAAAAAACTCGGCACGCACATTTTATTTTCATAAAATCTTGATTTTCGAGTTTAATTGTGCTAAAATAACTGTACAATAATATATACATACAACAGAGTAGGCAGGTATGCGTTTAGTGCTTTGCGGACGGGGAGTTGCCGCAAGGACGAATGATGTAAATAAAAGATTGAAAATTGAAGGTTGAGGCTCAAGCGGTACGGGAATTTAAAGCTTGAATTTTTAAGAGTCTGTTCCTCCGTTAATTTCGGCTTCGTTTTTGGGCGGATGCGGTGCTTGACTTAAGTTTTCTCTAAGACTGAGGCTCGGAAGTTCTCTTTTTTCATTTACTCTGCGATTTATCTGCCGCATCCCACTGTTCCGCAAGGAATCAGTAAGTTAAAGAAGAATTTTGATAAGCTGTGCAATATGGAATTTTGGTTTTCGAAGCATAGGAAATCTTGAATACTCAATTTCCGTCCAACGAATTTCACCAACCATTCTTCATTATTCACTATTCATTTTTCATTATTCTTCTTCAACTTACCCCCTTCCTCTATGGTTCGGAGATGTAAATCTGTGCTATGGAGGTGTTTTATTTTGCAAAGAAAAAACAAAAAGCAGCTGACTTATCTTTCTATCGCCGCGGCTATGGCGGCACTTTCGGTGGTGTTTACGAGATTCTTAGGCTTCTCGCCTGAAGGTACTCCCTTCAGATTTGAGATAGGATTTCTGCCGATCGCAGTGGCGGCTTATGCCGCAGGGCCGATCTATGCGGCAGGGGCGTATCTCACTGCAGACGTTATAGGCTCGCTCTTCTCGGGATACGCACCGAATCCCATAATAACGCTCGCGCAGGTCGTATCGGGAATCCTTATGGGATTTTTCTTCCATAAAAAGCATTCGCTCGCGAGAACGCTCACTTGCTTTTCGCTGATCGCACTGATATCGGAGATACTGATAAAGACGCCTGCTCTTGCCGTTATGTATAGCTGGACTCTCGGCTTTACTCTTGGCACAAGAGCTCTCAACGCGCTCTTGAATCTTCCTATAAGAATCATAGTTTACTATTTTACACTTAAGGCACTTAAGAGGCCTTTAGACGATCTTTTATGAAAAACAACGATTTTAAAAGCTACGCAAACAGCTTTCAGGCAGTAACGATTCCGGGACTTGAGAGGATTTCAGCACTCCTTGAAAAGCTCGGCAATCCCGAAAAAAAGCTTAAATTTATTCACATAGCCGGTACGAACGGCAAGGGCTCGGTTTCCGCTAATATGGCTTGTATTTTAGAGGATGCGGGACTTAAGGTCGGAAAATACATTTCTCCCAACCTTATTCGCGTAAACGAGCGCATAAGCGTATCCGGTCTGGATATTCCCGACGGGGAGCTTTCGGAAATACTCAGCCTTATCGAGCCGCTTTCACTTGAGGTGGAGCGCGAGCTTGGACTTGCACCGACTCAGTTTGAAATATGGACTGCAGCCGCGTTTCTCTATTTTGCAAAAAAGAATTGCGATATCGTGGTGCTTGAGGTCGGTCTTGGCGGTGAATTTGACGCTACCAACGTTATAGAGGGCAACGAGATCGCGATAATCACGAGGCTCGGCATAGATCACACGGGTTATCTCGGCAATACTCTTTCCGAGATCGCACGCGCAAAGGCGGGTATAATCAAGAAAAAATGTCACACGGGCAAGGTGATAACCGTTGATCAGGACGGCGATGCACTTGCGGTTATCGAGGAGCGCGCGCGTGAGCTCGGCTCCGAGGTTATCGTTGCTAACCCCACACCGTGTGGAGTTTTCGGCATGAAGGAAAGCTTTAGTGTCGGTTCTGTCAACGATATAAAATGCGGAATTTCCGGCTACCACCAAATTGAAAACGCCGCGCTGGCCACACTTGCGGCACTTGAGCTCGGCATTGACGAAAAATATATCAAAAGCGGTATTGCGAGGGCTAAGAACCCTGCAAGATTTGAGATAATACGCGAAAATCCTACCGTTATTTATGACGGCGGTCACAACGAGAACGGTATTGCCGCGCTCGTATCCTCGCTTAAGCGTTATCTCGGAGGCGAGAAAAAGACGGTCATCTTTGCTTGTATGAGAGATAAGGATATCAAGGACTCTCTCGCTATGCTCTCATACTCCGAGACGGATTTCATCTATACGACGGTCAAGAATAACCCAAGAGCATCGGGTGCCAAAGAGCTTTATAAAAGGGCTCGCGAGCTTGGTTACGACGGTGCCTATTTCGACAGCATCAAGGATGCATACGAGGAGGCACTCTCGCGCGGAAGGCTCACCGTGATATGCGGTTCGCTCTACTTATACAAGGACTTTCAAGAGGAGTGTCTTGGAAAATAAGACGTTTTTGTAAACAACGATTGTCATTTTAACACTTTTGAACCATAAAAACATAAAAAGGAGAACCGATATGCCGTTTATAAACTTGAAGACGAGCGCAAAGATAAGCGCAGAAAACGAGGAGACTCTCAGAAAGGAATTCGGAAAGATAATCACCCTTATTCCCGGCAAGACTGAGGCTTGGCTCATGCTCAATTTTGATGACAAATGCCGTATGGCGTTCAAGGGAACCGCAGATCAGGACACGGCTTACGTTAACGTTGAGCTTCTCGGCTCCGCATCCGACAAGGCGTACGCCGATATGACTCACGCTATCTGCACGACGGTAAGCTGCGTGCTTGGCGTTCCGTTCAACAGGATCTACGTTAAATACGCGGAGTTCAGTCACTGGGGCTACGCGGGAGAAAACTTCTGATATGAAGATCGTAGCGCGCATACACAACGATTTTAAGGAAAAATTCGGCATTCCGAGACAGAGCGGAATCGCATCGGAATTCGTTTCGGTCATCGTATTCGAGCCCGAATACAGAGTGCGCGAGGCCCTGAGGGGACTTGAGGGATTTTCTCACCTTTGGCTCATCTGGAATTTTTCTAAGGCAGAGCGCGATACCTGGTCTCCTACCGTAAGACCACCGCGTCTTGGCGGTAACAAGAGAATGGGTGTTTTTGCAACACGCTCCCCCTTCAGACCTAATC
>JBGVKA010000203.1:0-10512 GCA_045129715.1 Eubacteriales bacterium
ACGCAAACCTCGTTGCGATCGTAGAAGCACTTATGAAATATTCCGTTTCTGCAAACGCTTACAGAAATTCCGTAATCAATAAGTAATAAAGGAGGTAAAGACAATGAAAAAGTATATGAACCCCGAAATCGAGGTTGTAGAAATTAACGCCTCCGATATTCTTACTACCTCTCCGGGTACCGAGACTCCTTGGTACGAGGAGAACGACGGAAGCTGGGAGATCAGCGCAAAGGCGTAATTTTTAAGTTAAAAATGAAAGTTGAAGGTGAAAAAGCGAAATAATGGAGTAGATCCATAAAAACTACTTTTAAATAAAAAAGAAGCTTTTTTCCCAAAAAAGCAACCATAATTATTCATTATTCACTATTCATCATTCATCATTCATTAAACAAAAAAATGGCGTCGATCCATAAAACCCGCCATAATTATTCACTGTTTAGCATGAAAAATCAGTGCTAAGGCACAAAACGGCTCGTTTTACGAGCTAAGAAAAGAAGACCGCCTTATGATAATCATTTCGTAAGGCTATCCGAAGCGGTAGGGGATCGCAGAACCGCGATCCCCTCTGCCGAGGATGATTTGACAAACCACAATTAAGAACGAAATATGATGGAGAAAAATATGGAAAACGAACTCTACCGCATAATACTCAATAAAGAGCATCATAAATATCGCAGACGCGTGGATTGGAATCTCGGAGAGGAATATTCCGCGCTCGGACTCTCACCCGAGGAGAGAATGAGTGACAGATTTTCGCGAATGTGTCGCGAGGAGCGTGCGGTTATTCTCCCCGGCGAAAAAATAACGTTTCTCAGAACGGTGGCAAATATCCCCGATATTTTCACCGAGAGCGAGTGGTCGGAAATAAAGGCAAAGCATTATATCCACGAGCTTGGATATCACTCCAACCTTGCCCCTGATTATTACGGCACGATAGAAGTGGGACTTCTTGCAAAAAGAGAGAATGCGGATGAGTATGGCAAAAGAGCAATAGATAACGTTATTGCCCTTGCCGATAAATATTTAGAGGAAGCAAAGAGAGTCGGCAGAGACGATCTTGCAGAAATTTTCACGAGAATACCTCGCTACGGAGCGAGAACCTTCAGAGAAGCGTTGCAGTTCTTCAGAGTATTGCATTACGCGCTCTGGCTTGAAGGAAACTATCACGTAACCGTCGGCAGATTTGATAAGCATATGTATCCCTATCTCAAAAACGATTTAGAGCAGGGAATAATTACGGAAGACGAGGCTTTCGATCTGGTTTGTGATTTCTTCCTTTCATTTAATAAGGATTCAGACCTTTATCCCGGTGTTCAGCAGGGTGATAACGGTCAGAGCATGATGCTTGGCGGTGTTGACGAGAACGGAAGGGAAATATTTAATCTTCTCTCCGCGCTCTCCCTTCGTGCATCCGCAAAAAACAAAATGATAGATCCGAAAATAAATCTTCGTGTTAACAAAAACACGGATATAGAAATATATAAGCAGGCTACCGAGCTTACCAAATGCGGACTCGGATTCCCGCAGTATTCCAACGACGACGTGGTCATCCCCGCCCTTGAAGCACTCGGCTACGAGCATAAGGACGCCTCCGACTATACCGTTGCGGCTTGCTGGGAGTTTATAATCCCCTCGGTAGGAGCAGATATCGCGAACATCTCCGCGCTCTCCTATCCCAGGGCGGTCGATATTGCCCTTCATAACGCTCTCGCTGACGCTGTAACGTACGAGGACTTCTTCCGTGCGGTGAAGGCGGAGATCAACAAGGAGTCGGAAAGAATATGCGCCTCTATAAATAACGTGTGGTTCGTACCCTCACCGCTTATGAGCACGCTTATGCATACCGATATCGAGGGCAAGGGCAAGTATAACAATTTCGGCATACACGGAACGGGCATAGCAACCGCCGCAGATTCTCTTGCCGCGATCAAGAAATACGTGTTCGATGAAAAGAGCGTTGATAAGGAAACCCTTGTTAAAGCAGTTGACACCGATTTCGAGAACGCCCCCGAGCTTCTCAATCTTTTGCGCTACAATTCCCCGAAGCTTGGAAACAACGACGATTTCGTCGATAATATCGCGATCGAGCTTCTCGACGCCTTCTCCGACTCTCTTTCGGGTAAGGTGAATTGCCTCGGCGGTGTATACCGTGCAGGAACGGGAAGTGCTATGTACTATCTCTGGCACGCAAACGAGATAGGTGCCTCTGCCGACGGCAGACGTCGCGGTGAGCCCTTCGGCACTAATTTCTCGGTCAGCCTCTTCGCGAGAATAAACGGACCTATATCGGTCATTGCTTCAATGAGCAAGCCTCATTTTGACCGTGCAATAAACGGCGGACCTCTTACGCTTGAATTCCATAGCAGTGTCTTTGACGACCTTGACGGAATTGATAAGATAGCAACGCTCGTTAAACGCTACGTAGAGCTTGGCGGACATCAGCTTCAGCTTAATACCGTCAACAAAGAGATCCTTCTCGATGCGCAGAAAAATCCCGAGGCGTATAGAAATCTCATAGTAAGAATCTGGGGCTGGAGCGCGTATTTCGTAGAGCTCTCGCCCGAGTATCAGAATCACGTTATAGCAAGACAGGCGTACTCGGTATGACGGGAACCATCTTTGATATAAAGGAAATGGCACTTCACGACGGCCCCGGAATAAGAACCACCGTGTTTCTCAAGGGCTGTCCGCTAAGATGCAAGTGGTGTCATAATCCCGAGGGACTTCACCGTGCAAGCGAGCTTATGTTCAAATACTCGCTTTGTAAAGGGTGTAACAATTGCAAAAGGGAGTGCACTCACCCCGAGTGCAAGCCGTATAAAAGATGCGTGCGCTCCTGTCCGTCGGGACTTTTACAGATAGTCGGTGAAGATATAGAGGCATCGGAGCTTGCCGCAAGGATAGAGCGCGGTGCCCAAGTACTCGGTGATTCGTTTGGCGGAGTTACCTTCTCGGGCGGTGAGCCTCTTATGCAGTGGGAGTTCGTTCTGCGTATGGCAGAGCTTCTTGGTAAGCATCACCTCGCGATAGAAACCTCTGCTTATGCCGAAAGATCGGTATTCCAAAGAGTTGTCGAAAAAATGGATCTTGTAATAATGGATATCAAGCTTGCCGATCCAAAGGCGCACAAAATGTATACAGGAGTTGACAATTCCGTCATTTTGGATAACCTTTCGGAGCTTCGCGCGAGCGGAAAGCCGCATATAATAAGAACTCCCCTTATTCCCGGAATAACGGATACCGAGGAGAATCTTGCGGCAATAGAACGCCTTGTCGGAGAAAGCAAGTGGGAACGCTTGCCCTACAATAAAATGGCAGGTGCAAAGTACGGTATGCTCGGTATGAAATACGAGCTTGACTGAGCTAAGGAGTCATTCGGAATGAAATTTAATTCGGTAAAAGAAATAGAAGAATTTGCCGCAAAGCGCAAAGCAGAAATACGCGCCTCAAGGGACGCCCTCAATATCACGGGCACGACCTATTACGTCAGCGAAGACGGTGACGATAGTAACGACGGCAAAACCCCGCTGAGCGCGTGGAAAACGGTTGAAAGGGTATCGGGTGCCGAGCTTAACTTTGGCGACGGAGTGCTTTTCAGACGCGGCGACCTCTTTCGCGGAATGGTCATTGCAAAGCCGGGCGTAAGCTACGGTGCATACGGTGAGGGCGAAAAGCCCAAGATATACGGCGGTCCCCGTGATCTTGCGGATCCTGAGCTCTGGAGTCTTGTTGACGGAACCTCTGATATATGGATATATAAGGATAAGATCACCGATTGCGGAACTCTCGTTTTCAACCACGGAGAAGAGCATTCGAGAAAGCTTATTCCGTCATACAGACACGGAAAATTCGTATGCAGAGATAACGAGGAGAAGGACTTTGACGTAAAAGCGGAAATGACGCTCGACCTCGATATATTCTGTAAGTACGACGGAAAGCTCACCACAACACCCTCAAAGGGCGAGGATTTTCCCGTTCCCGTTATGGACGACAGATGCCACGGAGAGCTTTACCTCAGATGTAAGAGAGGTAATCCGGGTGAGGTCTTCGACTCTATCGAGGCTGTGACCTGGCTTCCTGCGTTCTACGTTCGCAGAAACGATAATGTGAGAATAGATAATATCACGATAAAGTACGCAAAATTCGGAGTCAGTGCAGGCGGTCCCTGTGTCAAGGGCCTTAAGGTAACCAACTGTGAGATAGGCTGGATAGGCGGAAATATCCAGAACTACTTAGGACTCGATCCTAACTACGTTCCCGGCAAGCGCGGAAGCGTAACGAGATACGGCAACGGAGTTGAGATCTACGGCGGATGTGACGATTACGAGGTATCGGATTGCTATATCTATCAGTCCTACGATGCAGGCATAACCCACCAGATAAGCACGGGCGGTAATAAATACGAGCTCAAAAACATCCTCTATAGCAACAATCTTATTGAGGATTGCGTGTATTCGATCGAGTATTTTCTTGAGAAGGAAAACGGAGATACCGAAAGCCTTATAGAAAACTGCAAGATATCGGGCAACGTTATGATCGATTCGGGCTACGGCTGGGGACAGCAACGCCACAACGTTAACACCCCTGCACATATCAAGGGGTGGAGCTATGAGAATACCGCGCGTGACTTTGAGATCACGGACAACGTGTTCCTCCGCGCCGCCTACCGTATGATACATATAGTAGCAAAGGAAGAATCGAGCCTTCCCAAAATGAGCGGAAACACCTACGCGCAGAAATTGGGCAATACACTCGGTCAGTTTGGAGCCAACCGCACCGCCGAGCCCCCGATCCTCCCCTTCGACGAGAATGTAAAGGAAACGGTTTCGAATATCCTCGGTGAGACGGAGAGTAGCGTAATCGAAATATGATTCTATCCGGCATCAATAGCTTAAGCAAAGCGAGAATGTATCGAGCTAATTAAAAAGCAAGCGTGTCGACGAAAACACGGAGAATTTTTTTTCAGAATTCTCCGTGTTTTCGTTTTATTTTTCAAATGCAAAAAAATAATCCTTTAATTTTTTATCCTTGTAACACCTTTGTAACGCGGTATATATTAAAATGAATTTACCAAAGAAAAAGCGGCTCAAAGTCTGAATTTATGCCGAGAAAGAGAAAAAATGTTTATTCCGCAGAAATATACCGATATTGCATTAAAAAAAGCTGATGCAATAAGAAAAGAACAGAAGGTCACCTTCGATGAAAGATCCCTTGAAAACTACAAAGAAGAGCTTCGGAAAATAGCCAAAAAACGAAGCATAACCGAAGGGAGCGATCTTACCCACGAGGAAACGGTCAAGGTTAACGCAGATATCATTTATTTAATGCTTAATGCCACGAGCCGCGTTGCAACTATGGATGCGACCGATAAGCGCAAGGTAAAAGCTAATGAATACATATTATCTGCCTTTAAATATCTGATCGCGGTAGCCGAGAGCGAGCTTGGAAGCCCCAACCTTTCTCTTGAGAGCTTTACACCTCACTTTGATCTATGGGCGAAAAACGTTGTTTCGGCAAATCCGATAACAACTGATATCGACCTTGAGGATACCTTTAAAAAACAGAGGCGTATAGATGCCAAAAATCTCAAAGAGGATATATTCGGCCCCTTATTAAACGATATAAACGATAAAAAGAACGTCTCCGAGAACGTTGGAAAGCTTTATGCCGAGTATCGCGCGCTTGTCCTCAGGCAGAAAAATCACACAGGCTTCTGGAGATTTTTCCACTCTGCCGAGAACGCCGAAAGAACCGAGCTTATCAAAGATATTGAAGACGTCTTGAAAAAGTATGCTCCCGATATAGACCTTAATGCCAAAACTCCCATAGGAGCAAGAAACGTTATAAGATCTGCCGCGGTAGAGCAAGTAGTAAAAGGCGTCAAAGACGGCATGGAGCTGTATAACAGTGACCTTCCAAAAGCCTTTGGCTACAGTGAAGGCGAGATCGATTCGGGCAATATCCAAAACGAGCAGTCGGTGAATGATAAAAGCAATATTATAGCACAGTCAACCGAGCTTATAATAGAAGACAAAGCTGAGAAAAAAGAAGAAAACGCAATAAAAGAAAACGCAAGTGCAGAGGGCTCCAAAGAAGGATCCGAGGATAAAAGCCTCATCGACGGAGCCGAGGATAAAAGCTCAAACGAAGAAGTCGCAGCCGATAAAAATATCAAGGAATCAAACGTCAAAAATACCGAGAAAACCAATGCAAAGCCGAAGATCATCTCGCCAATAGAGAAGCTTAAGAAGATCGATAACTACGGCTTCAGAAAAGACCTTGAAGACGAACTTTGGGATACCGTCAAGGACGATATGAGTTACTCGGTAAATAAGGTATCCGTGATCCCTTGGGTAGTAAGCCGTATGATCAATGCGTCATTGAGCTTTACCGCGAGGTATGACAATGCTAAGAAATCCGGTCAAAGCACTGAGATCTTAAACGGAATTATTCACGATGCAATAAAGGGAATCTATACCGAGGCGCACAAGTGCTTGGTAAGCTGTAATTAGGGAGCAGTGCAACGAATCATTTCGACTCAGAAAATATGCGACGTCGTTCTTAATAAAGCCACCGTTATTGGACTTGGCGGTGCGGAGTATTCAAAATTTGCGAGCAACTACGCGTTGGCAGAGGGAAGTATCGTAAGCTTTGCTTTGTCGGAAACGTCATCAATGCTGAGCAAGGAGACTATTGACTTTTACATTCAAAAGGCAAGAAGCATAGCAGGCGTAAAGGAAATTGAAGCTCAGGATAACGCCGTTGACTCTCGCGGTGAAGAAATAGAGCAAGGCTCAAAGAGCGTCGAGTCCGACGTCCAAAAGAACGAGCCCTTGAAGGAAAAGATCGTAGTCGGTGCAGTTTTAGATAAAGAAGGCACGACCGAGGTATCGCAAAGAGTAAATACCCATAGATCCCCCACTTTATCAAAGTCAAAGGATTGATTTTGCCGACAGAAACAATTTTCTCCGAATTATAAAAAGGGCTGAGCCGATTGCTTTATTAAAAGCTTTTGACTCAGCCCCTTGGCTTTTTAACGGTGTGTGCGTTAAAATATACGAAGCTCTTGTCTTTTGGCTTTCGTGGGTGCCAAAGGGCAGCGCGGTTAATTTCACGCATCGGGAAACCGGCGTCACATAGATCGGAATATAGCATAGTCGAACATAAAAACGGATATTGTCGATCAAGAAAAAAGAAATTTGGAACAAAAGCGTTGATATATTTGAACCGATATGCTATAATCTCATTAAAACGGATAGCATTTCAAAATAAATAATAATAAAAGATCGGGAGACGTCTATATGCGATGGAGCAAAGAAAAGATATGGGAATGGTATAATAGCCGCCCTTGGCTGAGAGGCTGTAATTATATGAGCGCAGACTGCGCCAATCGAATCGATCAGTGGCAGGAGCTCGGATTTGAGGAACGCTTCAAAACGACCGAGGAAGAATTAAAGCTCATGCAAAATACGGGATTCAACACGGTTCGTCTTATTATCGAGTACGTAGTATGGAAGGAAGAGCACGACGGATTTATGGAACGCTTTGACCGTTATCTCTCTCTTTGCGCAAAATACGGAATTTCATGTATGATCGTTCTTGCCAACGACTGTATGCCGCCCAAAACGGAACGCTGGAAGATGCCCTACGTAGGCAAGCAGGAATATGATTGGGGCTATCACGGAGGCAAAATGCATTCACAGCACGGCTCTCACAACGGCCCTGCGCCTCATTTTTATTTAGATGATGAAGTATCCCGAGAGGATTATTTCAAAATGGTCGAGGAGATCGTAACGAAATACAAGGACGATGAGCGCATCTGTATATGGGACGTTTACAATGAGCCCGGCAATAGTCAAAGACAGGATATCACGCTACCTAACCTGAAAAGAATGTTTGAAATAGTACGTGGTATCGATCCCACTCAGCCGTTGACGGTAGGTGTATTTAAAATACACGGAGACGAGAACGTTCCCCTGAACGCCTTGGAACAGTTTGCGATCGATAACTCGGATATCATATCCTATCATTTCTACAGAGATTATAACGAGCACGTCAAAATTATCAAAAGATTAAAAAAAGAGGGACGCCCCATATTAAATACCGAATGGCTCGGACGATGCTTGGGAAATGACGTTTTCACTCTGTTCCCGCTTTTCTATCTTGAAAAAATAGGCTGCTATAATTGGGGCTTTGTTGCAGGCAAATATCAGACCTATGAGCCCTGGGAAGGCACTTGGCAAAAATATGAGTCCGGAAAAAATACCGACGTAGATTTTACCAAATGGTTCCACGATCTGTACCGCCCAAACCACCGTCCGTACGATCCTAAGGAAATAAAGCTGATAAAGGATTTTTGCGAATCGGCTGACAAGGATTTTGAAAAACAAAACTAACCGAAACGGTTATCAGAAGAGGATAAGCTATGCTTGATAGACATTTGATAGCGGAGATCCGTCCGCAAGCAAAAAAAGAAAACTTCGTTTTTTGGAAGGATTATCGCGTAACGGTATTGCAAGACAGATTATTCCGTGTTGAAAAAAATGCGGAAAAAATATTCCGTGATAAAGCTACACTCTCGGTGTTTTACCGCGATATGCCCGCGCAAAAATTTGACGTGCAGGAAAACGAAAAGGAGTGTGTGATCACAACCTCTTGTTGCAGACTGATCTTGCGAGAAAACAGGGAAGACTGTCGCATAGAAGTGAAAGGCGAGCTCTCAGAGATCGATAATACGTCTAATTTGAAGGGCACGTACAGATCGTTGGACGGTTATGACGGAAAGCGTTTTTACGGCTTAAGCGGAAATATAGGGCATCACAAAAAGGTCAATCAGATCGTTGAGCTCGAGGACGGCGTTTGTTCTGCGAACGGTGTGGCTGTCTTTGACGATGCAAGCACGAACACGCTTGATTACGACGGCGAAGTCAAGGAAGAATTCGCTCTTGGCTCCGATGAATATATTTTTGCTTACGGTCACGATTACCGAGGCGCCGTAAAGGCACTTTATATGATAACGGGAAATACTCCCAAGCTTCCTCGATACGCTCTTGGCAACTGGTGGTGCAGATTTCATCCATACAGCGATAAAACCTATATCAAGCTTGTAAATAAGTTTGAGGAAGAGGAAGTTCCTTTAACGGTAGGCGTTATCGATATGGATTGGCACTTGTGGAAGGAGCTTGATTCTACCTTTAAGATCACGGAGAGCGGAAAAAACACCGAATTTTACGGAGGCAACCGCGGCTGGACGGGATATAGCTGGAACAAGAAATTATTCCCCGATCACCGCGAATTTTTGAAGCAAGTACAAGCAAAAGGCTTACAAGTTACTCTTAATTTGCACCCTGCCGGCGGTATTCGTTGGTTTGAGGATTGCTACGAAAAAATGGCTAAAGCAATGGGAAGAGATGCATCCACGGGTGAATGTATCAAATTTGATATTGCGGATCCAAACTTTATTAACGCTTATTTTTCAGTGGCACACAAGCCTTACGAAGAAGATGGCGTTGCGTTTTGGTGGGTAGATTGGCAACAAGGCTTTACCTGTAATATCAAGGGCCTTGATCCGCTTTGGTCTCTTAATCATTATCACTATCTCGATAATGCTTCCAATCACGATTCCGGTCTGCTTTTATCCCGTTATTGCGGTATCGGTTCGCACCGTTATCCGCTTGGTTTTTCGGGAGATACGATCATTTCGTGGGAAACGCTGGAATGGTTGCCCGAATTTACGGCAACCTCAAGCAACGCAGGCTATACTTGGTGGTCGCACGATATCGGTGGGCATATGTACGGTAATAAGGATGACGAGCTGTATTTAAGACATATGCAGTACGGTGTATTCAGCCCCATTAACCGTTTGCATAGCACCTTGTCGGACGTTTGTACGAAGGAGCCTTGGGCATACGGTAACGGCGCAGGCGAGATCGCAAAAAACTATATGCGATTCAGACATAGATTGATACCTTATTTGCATTCTGCAAATTACCGAACCTATAAGGAAGGCGTTGCGCTTACGGAGCCCTTGTATTACGAATGGGATACGCCCGAGGCATACGAGCATAAAAACGAATATATATTCGGCGGCGAGCTGTTAGTTGCTCCTATCACGCAAAAAGCGGAGAAGGACGGCTTTGCGCGTGTGAACGTCTGGTTGCCGCAAGGTCGTTGGACGGATATTTTCACAGGTGCCGAGTACGAGGTAGGCGAGGGCGGAAAGTCGGTTACGATGCTTCGCGAGATGGACAGTATTCCCGTTTTGATAAGAGAAGGCGGTGTATTGCCACTGTCTTTGGATAAGGGTAATTCCGTGAAGAATCCCGAAAAGATGGAAATTAACGTTTATTCGGGTAATGGCGGATATACGCTGTATGAAGACGGAGAAGCGGAAAAGCATTCCGGCGAAGCCTTTACCGTGTTCAAAACGGAATACACGGAGCAAGAGGGCAAATCGAGACAGACCTTGACGATCTCTGTGGAAGGGGATGAGTCCGTCCTTCCTGCTGACCG
>JBGVKA010000204.1:0-10261 GCA_045129715.1 Eubacteriales bacterium
CTCCGAATGTCTTATATACAGCTATTCGAAGGAGGAGGCGTATGCGGTCGCGGAGGATATCCTTGAGCAAATGACTCTTATAACCGGTCTTAAGAGCCGAGGTATTATAGAACGCCCCGGACTCTACGTTTTAAGAAGAACGGCTATGCCCGCGGTCGTTGTTGAAATGGGATTTATAACCAACCCGACCGATGCTGAGCTTTTGGCTAATTCTCCAAATCTCTTCGCTCTCGGAATATATCGCGGAGTGCTCCGTTACTACGGATTGTTTTAATTTAAAGCACCGTTTTTATGTATATTGTAAACCTTGGATTACATTATCCGAGCTTTATCTCGTCAACGTTAAGATATTCCTCAGCCGCTGAAGCCGAAGCACAGCTGAAGAAATAAGTAGCCTCACACTCGGGGCAGAACACCTGTATTCCACCGGGAGCGTATCTGAGATCGTAGCAACCGCTATGGCAGGGACAGTCTATTTTTCCCTCTGCCTCAAGGTCCTTTACGACGAATCTTATAAGATCGTATACCGATGCATCGGGAAGCACCTCGTCCTCGTCCATATCCTCAGGCTGAAGATCGGAGAGCGTTTCAACGCCCATTCCCGAAATGAGTCTTTTGAGAGCCTCACCGTTTTCGTATACCGCCTCGTCAACCTTTTCCTTGTCTCCGATGAATACTACGTTAACGTTAGCGTAAGGGCATCCTCCGAGGAAGACGTCTCTGTCGAAGAAGAGGGCGGGCGAGATAACGAAATTGTGACTGTCTCTGCAAAGAGTGCAGGGAACGGAGAGCTTAAGCTTTCCGTCATTGGTGGGAGCAAGCGTGAGCGCGGATTTACCGCAGGAGCAATTCAAGCGCATCATGCTTGAGTTAAGAGCAAATTCGCCCACAAGACCGTAAATAACGGTGTTACATTCGGGGCATCTGTACGCTATATGCGTGTGTCTTTTCTGCGAAGTCATATCGTAATTCTTCCTTAATTTTCCATAATTGCGGCGGATATTTTTTTGCTTGCCTCGGGGGAGACCAAAAGTGCCGCGAGCTCCTTTGCGAAGTCGAGAGCAACGCCCATTCCCTTGGCGGTGGTGATGTTTCCGTCGGTAACAACACCGAGAGGTGATATTTCTGCACCGATAAGCTCATCCTCAAAGCCGGGGTAACAGGTAGCGCGTTTTCCCTGAAGAAGTCCTCGTCTTCCGAGCACCAAGGGAGCCGCGCAGATAGCGGCGAGCCTGCCGCCCTTAGCGGTAATTCGTGCGATGATCTTATCCGTAAATTCTGCGGAGTCGAGATTGGTAGCTCCGGGCATACCGCCGGGGAATATTACCGCATCGTATTTTGTCTCGTCGGCATCCGAATCGGTCATATCCGCGATAACGGGAATTGCGTGAGCACCCATAACGGTCTTAGTTCCTATTCCTATAGTGTCAACGCTGACGCCTGCGCGACGTAAAAAGTCAAGGGGCGTCAAGGCCTCGATCTCCTCAAAGCCGTTTGCAAGAAGAAGAGCAACCTTCATATTTAAACTCCTTTTATTTTCATAGCCCACGGCTAAGAGCATCGCGCTCTGCCGTGGGCGTTTTGACCGTGCGGTCTTTTTTAATAATCCTCGGTAAGTCTTGCGAGCTTTTCGTTCCACTCGTCCATAGAAACGAGAACGTCACGAGCCTTGGAGCCGTTCTTTTCGCCAACGATTCCAAGATCTTCCATAATATCGATATACTGTGCCGCCTTACCGTATCCGATATGGAGCTTTCTCTGTAAGAACGAGGTAGCAACGCTTCCGTTTCTTACGGCAAGCTCAACGGCGTTTAAGAACTTTCTGTCGTGCAGATAGCCAACGCCTGAGCCCTCGTCGTCATCGTCGTCAATGCCGTCGTCTCCGCCCTTACTCTTGTCGCATTTCTGAGCCGCGCGCTTGATATCCTCAAGAGCCTGCTCGTCGTAGACCTCACCGTCTACCTGAGACTTGATGAAATCAACGATAGCCTCGGTCTCCTCGTCGGAAACGAACGCACCCTGAACTCTCTTAGGCTCTTTTCCGGGGAATGCAAAGAGCATATCGCCCTTGCCGATAAGCTTCTCTGCACCGGTCTTCTCAAGAATGGTACGAGAGTCGATACCCGAAGAAACCTTACAAGCAATACGGGTGGGGATGTTCGCCTTGATAACGCCCGTAAGAACGTCAACCGAGGGACGCTGAGTGCCTATAACGAGGTGAATGCCTGCCGCTCTTGATTTCTGAGCGAGAAGCATAATGAGATTTTCTACGGGATCGCGAACCTGAACCATAAGGTCGTTGAGCTCGTCTATGAATATAACGATCTTTGACATAGGTGCGCCAAGCTCGGGCATCTCCGCAACCTTTCTGTTGTAGGAGTCGATGTTTTTAACTCTGACCTGCTCGATTATATCGTATCGCTTGTTCATCTCGTCAACCGCCCACATAAGCGCGCCTGCGGCCTGCTTGGGATCGGTAACGACGGGGATGAGAAGGTGGGGAAGTCCGGTGTATGGAGCAAACTCAACCTTCTTGGGATCTATCATTATGAACTTGACCTCGTCGGGACGAGCCTTGTAGAGCATACTCGTTATAAGCGCGTTGATACAAACGGATTTACCCATACCCGTAGCACCCGCAATAAGTGCGTGGGGCATCTTTCCTATATCTGCGTAAACGAGAGAGCCCTCAACGCTCTTACCGATACAAACGTTCGTAGTGGAGGGATCGTTCATAAACTCGTCAGCTTCAAGAAGATCTCTGAGCGTAACGAGAGAGGGTGACTTGTTGGGTACCTCAACGCCGACCGCGCTCTTTCCGGGAATGGGAGCCTCAATACGAATGGACTCCGCCGCAAGTGCGAGCGCAATATCGTCGGCAAGCTTTTCTATCTGATTTACTCGGATGCCCTTTGCGGGAACTATCGAGTATCTCGTTATTCTCGGACCGTGCTCCATTCCGCGCATCGTAGCCTTGATGTTGAAGGAATCGAGCGTGTTTATAAGCTGCTCGCCTCCGTACTGTATCTCGCGGTTTATGGAGTCCCAATCCTCCTCGGGACTCTTCTTGAGCAGATCGAGGGAGGGGAGCTTATAGCGTGAATAATCTATTACCTTCTGAGTCTTCGCCTTCTCGACCTTTTTCGCGGGCACGGGTTTCTCGAAGGGAGGCTCGTCCTCATCCTCGTCCACCTCGTCGTAATCGTCGAAGGGAGGCTCACCGTCGGCGATCTCCTCACTCTCTTCCAAAACGTCCGGGGTATCCTTCTTTTCGTCGTCGAAGATCGTAAACATGCTTCTGTATCCGTCAACGTCGGGATTTCTTTCATCCTCGGGAATGAGAGTGGGCTCAATAACCTCCTCAGCGTCCGCCTCGGAGAATTCCTCCGTCTCATCCTCGTCATCTCCGTCGGTAACCGTTACGGTATCCTCCGCGATAGCCTCGGAGCTATCCTCCTCGTCCTCGTCAAACGAGAAATCAAGACCTACGCCATCCACGTTGTCGGGAGTCTCGGGCTCAGGATCAATCATAGAGCGCGAAACCTCAAGAAGCTCGCCGTCATCCTCGGAAACCTCCGGAATGGGTGCGACCTCCTCGTAGGTATCGTCCTCTTCGGTGTCAAAATTAAATTCCGTACTTTTTTCGGTTATGGGAAGATCCGCAACCCCGTCACCGTCATCCTCCTCAAAGCTGAGCCTTGCGGGAGCCTCGGTCTCGGGTGTGAGGGTAACGCTGAAGGTGGGCTGACTTGCGCTCGCACCGTAACGGCTTCCTGCTTCGTCAAGTCCGTTTTCCTCGGATGCGGTATACTGTGTCTTGGGAGCCGTCTCCGTGCTGACTGCGGGAGCATACTGCTTCTTTTCCTCAGCCATGCAAGTGCTTTCCGCAGGCTCAGTCTTATCTACGGAGGGCGCGTAGCCGTTTGTACCTTCCGTGCCGTATCCGATATTTTCGTTTACCGTGGGAGCACTCGCGGTATAAGGTATTCTCGTCTCCTCGGTAACGCTGTTAACGAAGCGGTATCTTTCACCGTCGTTGCTTCTTTGAGTACCGTACGCGCTCGTGTAGGATGCCGAGGAGCTTCTCTCGGTGCCGTACTGATATTGGCTGCGGTATCCCGTATCCGATACGGTGCTCTCGGTCTTAGGCTCCTCTTTCCTTTCGGGAGAGGTTGGTGAGCTAAGGCTTGCAAGGAGCTCCTGCTCCCTGAGTCTTGCTTCTTCAGCCTTCTTAAGCGCATTCTCGCGGTCGTTGACCGTGGGCGTTGCCTGTACCGTCGTGTCCGTCACGCTCTGTGACACACCCGACTCTGCCGCTCTTCTTGCGAGCGCGGCTCTCTTGCTCTCTTCAAATTTCTCAAGTCTCTTGAGGTGCTCTGCTTCCTCGGGAGTCATGGAGGATAAATATTCGGAGAAGCCCTTAGGTGCTCCGCCGTCAAGCTCCTTTGCGCGGCTTGAGGGCTTGTTGCTGAGTCTTTCGTTCATCGCGATATCGTAGGGATCGAAGTCCTCCGTGAATACCGCCTCGGCACTGTCGTCTATACCGTAGTCACGCGCGCTCTTAGCCTCGCTCTCACCGTTGATCTCTCCCTCGGTGTCCGTGTTGCCGAATGCACCCTCGCGAGCCTCGTACACGATATCGTCACTCTTGAAGCCGTCAAGGTTATCGCTTGCGCGAACGAAGGATGCCTCGGTATCGACGAAAATATCGTTGAGCTTGCTCTTTCTGTACGCCGTCTCGGTGTCTCTGTCGTTAGCCTCTGCAGCGGCGTCACTCTCGTCGTCGGTATTCTTAATAACCGTCTGGCGAAGAACGTAAGCCGTAGCGGTGCCGCTCTTCGTTTCAAGAATACCGAGCTCGGGTATCTCAAGTCTGCTAACACCGTTGTCGGTGTTGAAGTATTCGTCGTTGTAGAAATCTCTGTTTTTCTTATCGTCGAAGGCTCTGTATTTTGCCTCCTCGCCCTCTCTTTTTCTCTTTCTTCTTTCCTCGGCGCGCTTCTCAAGTCCTGCCGCATAGTTGGCGATGCTTCTGAGCTTCTTTAAGAAGAAGGTCGAGATCGCAGATCCGCCGCCCGATGCAAGATAGATAACGTAGATCACGAGCGCGAGCGTGAGGAGTATTATAAGACCTATTCTTCCGAATATCTTCATGAAAACGAATGCAAGTGCACTGCCTATAGCACCGCCGCCAACACGGCTGATACCGTCGGAATAGAATTTTGCAAGGTCGAATACCGCCTCGGTCTTGAAGGTCGTTATAACGTAAGCCGTCATAGAGAGCATAACGAGTGCCGCGACGGAGAATATAACTCTTTTAAATACCTTACCGCGCCTTACGTCTGCGAAATAGAAGAGCGCGTGCAGGGATATGAAGACGGGTATGGTGTAAGCCATATACGAGAACAAGCCGAGCAGGGTGCTTGAAATGAACGCACCGAAGGCACCGGTGTCCGCCGTAAGATAGCAAAGAGTCAAAAACAGTGCCGCCGCGATAAGAATAACGGGCACGGCTCTCATAAAGCCTGCCGTCTCCGCCGTCTTTGCTTGATCGTGTGTTTTATTTTCAACCGTCGTCTGACGGTTCTTTTCGGTATTTTTCTTGTTTTCTGCCAAAATTTCATTCTCCTTTCGGAACGTCTTGCGCACCTGTGCGCGCCTAAAAATAATTATACATATATATGATACCAAATATTTTAAAAAAATACAATACCTACTGCGCTAAAAATATTTATTTTACGCGATTTTCTTTCGACTGAATGGGGATTTTTTCGCTTTCTTAAAAAACGCTTCGAAATACCGACAAAACGGAGTTTATCACTTGACAAACGCGCCCCCATCTGTTAAAATATATTATTAGATATTTATCGCGTGAGGGCAAGTGCCCGTGCGAAATCAATAATTTTGGAAAGAGGCATCTTAAATGAGGCTTTACAATTCACTTACGAGAGAAAAAGATCTTTTCGTTCCCAGAGAAGAGGGAAAGGTAACGATGTACACCTGCGGTCCCACCGTATATCACTTTGCGCACATCGGAAACCTTCGCTCCTACATTATGGAGGACATACTTGAAAAATATCTCCGTTACACCGGCTATGCGGTAACGAGAGTTATGAATATCACCGACGTTGGACATCTTACGAGTGATGCGGATACGGGCGAGGATAAAATGCTCAAGGGCGCAAAGCGTGAGCATAAGACGGTTATGGAGATAGCTCAGTTCTATACCGACGCATTCTTTGCCGATTGCAAAAAGCTCAATATCAAAACTCCCGACGTGGTCGAGCCTGCGACCGCCTGCATCTCCGAGTTCATCAAAATGATCGAGGAGCTTCTTGCGAAGGGCTACGCTTACGAGGCGGGAGGAAACATCTATTTCGATACCTCGAAGCTCGATAAGTACTACGTATTCAACGATTTCAACGAGGAGGATCTCGACGTTGGCGTAAGAGATACCGTTGAAGCGGATAACAATAAGAGAAACAAGGCGGACTTCGTGCTTTGGTTCACCAAGTCCAAGTTTGACGATCAGGAGCTCAAATGGGATTCTCCCTTCGGAGTAGGCTATCCCGGATGGCACATCGAGTGCTCCTGCATTGCGAGAAAGCATCTCGGCGAGTATCTCGACCTCCACTGCGGCGGTATAGATAACGCATTCCCTCACCACACTAATGAGATCGCGCAGAGCGAATCCACCTTCGGTCACGAGTGGTGCAAATATTGGTTCCACGTTCATCACCTCAATACTCTTGGCGGTAAGATGAGTAAATCAAAGGGCGAGTTCCTTACGGTCTCTCTTCTTGAGGAGCGCGGCTTTGATCCCCTCGTATACCGTATGTTCTGCCTTGGCTCCCACTACAGAAAGAACCTCGTGTTCTCTTGGGAAAACCTTGAGAACGCAAAGACCGCTTACAATAAGCTCGTATCCAAGATAGCAACCCTTAAGGCAAACGCTACCGACACGGTAGACGAGAGCGGCATGGAAAGGGGCAGAGAGAAATTCAAGAACGCACTTGATAACGACCTTAACACCTCCCTTGCCGTGACCGCGGTCTACGATGCTCTTAAGCTTCCCGTTAACGATAAGACCAAGCTTGCTCTTATTGCGGAGTTTGATACCGTTCTCGGACTTGATCTTATAGCTCACGCTGAGGCTATGCAGAAGCCCGAGGCTGAGACTGCGACCGAGGAAGCGGATTCCGAGCTCGTTGCTTACATCAAGGAGAGGATAGCCGCGAGAGCCGCCGCTAAGAAGGCTAAGAACTTTGCAGAGGCTGACGCTATAAGAGCCGAGCTTCTTGAAAAGGGAATCACCCTCGTTGATAAGAGAGAGGGCACCGAGTTTATCATCGGTTAATAAAAAACGCGGAGAATAAAGTAAATGGCTTTTGAAAAAAGCGTTGCCGACGTCCTTTTTATGCGCGGAGAATACGAGGCGGCAGCCGAAATGTATCTTGAGGGTGCAAGAGAGGGAGAGGAGATAGCCTCCTTCAATTACGCCTACTGCCTCTTACACGGATACGGTGTAGAGCAGGATTACGATATGGCTAAAAGCTTCTTCACCTACGCAAGAGATATGAAGGGCGGCGAGAGCTCGTATAATCTTGCCGTATTATATCTTGAGGGCAGAGGCGTTGAAAAGAATTACAGAACGGGTATGCAGTATATGTCCGACGCCGCCGAGCTCGGATGCGTTGAGGCTATGCTCTATCTCGGTATGGTATATACCACGGGCTATATACTTTCGCCGGAGATAACCTCGATATGTATGATACCGTTCCATAAGAGTGAGATAAGAAGCGATACGACGTATTTTCTTCCGGGAGAAAGCTCGCTTGCCGATTTGGACGAGGAGGCGAGATTTTCCACCGTAAAGGCGGATGCAAGGCGCGCCTTCGAATATTTCAGCGAGGCGGCGCACGCCGATCCCACCTACGTTGAGGATCTCGTTGCAAAGGGAAAGTTCCTCTTCGCGAAATGCTTTATCGACGGTATGGGAACCGATCCGAGCCTTGAGCGCGGACTTGCTCTTATGCTTAAGGCAGGAAAAAGCGGCTCCGAGGATGCCGTTGCATTCCTTGCCGAAAACGGCGTTACCGAGAAGCTTCTTCTCGAATGGAGAGCAAAGGACGCCGAAAAGAAGTAGATTTCGACCGATCGCGCCACACGAATGATTTTGATGGCGGAATAAGGAAGAATTTAAAATGAAAATAGATCTTAAAGATAAAACACAACTTATATGGCTCGTCCTGATCGCGCTCACTCTTGCGTTCATATTCGGTCAGTCGATGCTCCCCGCATCGAGATCGGTGCAAACGAGTGACGGTGTTGCGGATACGGTGGAACATATCCTTATCCCCGATTCTGCGGACGGCAGTGATGCCGAGGACGGCGGAGCACACCGCCCCGTGATAGATTTCTTTATAAAGTACCTTCGCAAGATAGCTCATTTCGTCGAGCACGGTATATTGGGGCTTGAGATTTTCTTTTTGCTTCTTGCGATAGAAAGAAGATCGGGAAGAGAGCGCGGGATATTGCCCCTTAGCGTAACGACTGTTCTTTTCAGTCTTAACGTAGGCTTGCTCGTCGGCTTCCTTGATGAAACGATACAGATCTTTTCGGGCAGAATGTACAGTATTGTTGACGTTTGGCTTGATTTTGCAGGATACGCAACCTTCACTGCGGTGCTTACGCTCATATACGTTATAGCGCACCTCGTTAAAAAATCTAAAACCGAATAAATAAAAAACGCTTATTTCGAGCTGAAGCTCAGAATAAGCGTTTTTAGTTTTATGAAGCCTTAGCATCGGTGTGCCGATCCTAAGAATAAATGCTTTATTTCTTTACGACGTAGAACTGACTGTCGTAAAGCTCTCGGTAGAAGCCTCCGAGTGAAAGGAGCTCGCGATGAGTTCCGCGCTCGATAATGCTTCCGTCCTTCATAACGAGAATGAGATCGGCGTTCTGTATAGTGGACAGGCGGTGCGCAACGATAAAGCTCGTTCTTCCCGTCATCATTCTTGCGAACGCCTCCTGTATCTTTATCTCGGTGCGCGTGTCGATAGAGGAGGTAGCCTCGTCGAGAATGAGCATCGGAGGAAGCGTGAGCATGATCCTTGAAATAGAGATAAGCTGTCGCTGTCCCTGAGAGAGTGCCTCACCGCCCTCACCGATCACGGTGTCGTAGCCGTTCTTGAGTCTCTTGATAAAGCCGTGAGCGCGCGAAGCCTTTGCGGCTGCTATTATCTCTTCGTCCGTTGCATCGGGGCGTCCGAGTGCGATGTTTTCCTTGACGGTGCCGTTTTTAACCCACGTTTCCTGAAGAACCATACCGATATTGCTTCGCAGAGATCTGCGAGTTATATCGCGAACGTCGTATCCGTCAACCGAAACGCTACCGTCGTTAACGTCGTAAAATCTCATAAGAAGATTGATAAGCGTGGTCTTTCCGCATCCCGTGGGACCAACTATCGCAACTCTCATACCCTTTGTAACGGAGAGGTTGAGATCCTCGATGAGCTTCTTTTCCTCGTCATAGGAGAATGAAACTCCCGAAAGAGTAACGTTGCCCCGAGCCTCACCGAGTGCCACCGCATCTTCCTTGTCCGGAATCTCAGCATCCGCCTCGATAAGCGCGAATATTCTTGCCGCGGAGGCGAGAGCGTTTTGAAATTCGGTAATAACGCCCGATATCTCGTTAAAGGGCTTGGTGTATTGGTTGGTGTAGGAAAGAAGGCAGGAGAGCTCACCTACGGTGAAGGGAGCCGAAGTCCCTGCGGTAGCTATGACCGAGAACGCGCCCGTCAGGGCAACCGCGGCGTATACCACGTTATTTACGAATCTGGTCGTGGGGTTTACGAGTGATGAGAAGAATATTGCATCGAGAGATGCCTTTTCAAGTCTGTCGTTTATCTCGTTGAACTTAGCCTCCCTGTTTTCCTCCTCGCCAAATGCGATAACGAGCTTCTGGTTTCCGAGAGTCTCGTCGATGTTTGCGGTCTGCTCACCGTTGGTCTTGGAGCGGAGAGTAAACATAGAGTGCGTTCTTGAGCCGATAAATTTCGCCACAACGAGTGACAGAGGGGTAAGGACCACCACCGCAAGTGCTATCTTCCAGCTTATAGCTATCATAAACGCAAGCGTTCCGAGGATGGTAAGAACACCCGTAAAGAGCTGAGTGAATCCGAGAAGAAGTCCCTCGGAGAATTGGTCAACGTCGGAAATTATTCTCGAAACGACGTCACCCTTAGAGCTTGAGTCG
>JBGVKA010000205.1:0-2018 GCA_045129715.1 Eubacteriales bacterium
TAGAGAAAAACTTGTCAAGCACCTCACAAATGCTCGGCTCGTCGTCTACTATAAGTATCTTTGTATAAAGAGAATACTTTTCATCCATTGTTTTTTATCTCCTTTGAGTATGTAATTTTATATTTTTATTTCGGTACAGGCTTGTTAACACATTCAGTATACACCATAATATAGACAAATGTGTGATGAAAATGTGAAAATTTACGCAAATTATTAAATTTAAACCGTCACCTGAGCCATTCCATATATATTATACCATAAAACTTTTGATTTGTACAGTACTTTTACGAAAATTTTTTGAATTTTTCGGATATTTTTTTAACAGATGCGGTTTTCTTTCAAAAATTATACCGAATCGACTTGAATTATTCATAATAATAATGTATAATATATAATGGATTATTGGGCGGTGATACAGATAGAATTTCGTCTTTGCGGTTTACAAATCCAAGGTTCCGTAATTGTGAACAAAACAGTGTCACCTGCCGCCAAATAACAAAAAAAGGATTGGTAATTTAACATGAAAATGGGAATAGTAGGGCTTCCCAACGTAGGAAAGAGCACGCTCTTCAACGCCCTTACAAATGCAGGCGCGCAGTCTGCAAACTACCCCTTCTGCACCATAGAGCCGAACGTCGGTATGGTTGCTGTACCCGATTCACGTCTCGATAAGCTTGCAGAAATGTATGCTCCCGAAAAATACACGCCCGCTACCATAGAATTCGTTGACATTGCAGGTCTTGTAAAGGGCGCAAGCGCAGGCGAAGGTCTCGGAAACAAGTTCCTTTCTCACATCAGAGAGGTTGACGCTATAGTTCACGTTGTCCGTTGCTTTGAAAACGGCGACATCATTCACGTTGAGGGCTCGGTTGACCCCGTTCGCGACGTTGAAACGATCAACATGGAGCTTATCTTCTCCGACATGGAAATTTTAGAGCGCAGGATCGACAGGATCAAGAAGGCAATGAAGGGCGATAAAACGCTCGCAACAGAGCTTGAGCTTTGCGAAAGAGTTCTCGCCCATCTTGAGGGCGGTAAGTGCGCAAGAGGTATGGATTTTTCCGCAGATGAGCTTGAAATAATCTCTCAGTCTCCTCTCCTCACAATGAAGCCGGTAATCTATGCCTCAAATATTTCCGAGGACGATATCGCAACTCCCGAGGAAAACGAATACTATAATCAGCTTAAAGAGCTTGCAGACTCCGAAAACAGCGGCATCATCGCAGTTTGTGCTTCCCTTGAGGCAGAATTCGCAGAGCTTGACCCTTCCGAGCGCGAGGAATTCCTCTCAGATCTCGGACTTACCGAAAGCGGTCTTGTGCGCCTCATCAATGAAAGCTATTCGCTTTTAGGCCTCATTTCCTTCCTCACCGCAGGACCCAAGGAGGTTCGCGCATGGACTATCACAAAGGGTATGACCGCTCCCCAGTCCGCAGGTAAGATACACTCTGACTTTGAAAGAGGCTTTATACGCGCTGAGATCGTTTCTTTTGATGACCTTATGCGTCTCGGCTCGATAAATGCCGCAAAGGAAGCGGGAGTTTACCGCTCCGAGGGCAAGGAATACGTAATGAAGGACGGCGACGTCGTTCTGTTCAGATTCAACGTTTAATTAAAGGAGAAAAATTATGACCACAGTTAAGATCAACGTAAAGGATTACGGCACAATGACCGCGGAGCTTTATCCCGAATACGCTCCCGCAACCGTTGAAAACTTTGTAAAGCTCGCTAAAAGCGGATTTTATGAGGGACTTTGCTTCCACAGAGTTATCGCCGGATTTATGATTCAGGGCGGCGGTATGACCCCCGACTTCAACCAGAAGGAGACAAACAGCATCAAGGGCGAATTTGCGGCAAACGGCTTTGCAAAGAACACGCTTAAGCACACAAGAGGCGTTCTCTCTATGGCAAGAACGTCCGATCCCAACTCCGCGTCCTCTCAGTTTTTCGTAATGCACGCAAATTCTCCGCATCTTGATGGACAGTACGCAGCATTCGGTAAGCTTACGGACGGCTTT
>JBGVKA010000206.1:0-4828 GCA_045129715.1 Eubacteriales bacterium
GGACTCATCAGGACTTGCGTTGAAAGCTCCACGGTTCCCTGTCTTGAAACCGGCACGGGAATATGCCACGTTTACGTTGACCGCGATGCAGATATAGAGAAAGCACTTTCAATAACCGAGAACGCCAAAACCTCGCGCCCATCGGTATGCAATGCCGCAGAGGTATGCCTCGTGCATAAGGATATAGCAAACGAATTCCTTAAGAAGCTTTACGAACGATTGGTAACGAAGCGCGAAAACGATGGTAAAGTGCCGGTAAAACTCAAGCTATGCCCCATAGCGTGTGGAATAATTGCAGGCGAGCCCGCTTCTGAAAACGATTTCGATACCGAGTTTTTAGATCTTGTGCTTGCGGTTCGTGTCGTTGACTCGTGCGAGGAGGCTATCTCTCATATTTTGACTCACAGCACGCACCACAGCGAAGCAATAATAAGCGAAAGCCGTGAGGCGCAGGACCTCTTCACGCAAGCGGTCGACAGTGCCGCGGTATATATCAACGCCTCCACGAGATTTACCGACGGCGGTGAATTCGGACTCGGATGCGAAATGGGTATATCAACGCAGAAGCTGCACGCGAGAGGCCCCGTCGGAATTCGCGAGCTTACCACTTACAAATACGTTATTACGGGTAGCGGACAGATACGGTAAAGCATCTTCTTTATGATTGTATCAACCTGTCTTGGCTCCCTGAAAGGAGCGGTTTATGAATATAGGATTTATAGGAGCCGGGAATATGGGCGGCGCGTTAGCGAGAGCAATTTCCAAGGTTTCGGAAACTAAAGTTTACATTTACGATATATCTATAGAAAAATCACGCGATCTTGCAAGTGAGATAGAAGCACGTGCCACAGACTTTTGCGAGGTGGTTTCAAGCTCTGATATTCTTTTTTTGGGAGTCAAGCCAAACGCCCTCTCAGATCTTTGCCACTCGGTCGGAGAGATCGCAAAGGATGACACTCTCATAGTATCTATGGCGGCAGGAGTCAAGATAGCAAGCATTGAGAGTGCTCTAAGTAAAAAGCTTCCTATTATAAGGATAATGCCCAACACTCCGGTTTTGGTTGGTGAAGGCTTCACGGCTTACGCTAAAAACGAGCTCGTTACGGACGGGAAGCTTTCCGATTTCCTTTCGGCTATGCAATACACCGGCACGCTTGAGGCTCTTTCCGAGGAGGAAATAGACTCGTTCTGCGCTATCGCGGGATGCGGTCCTGCATATGCGTACATCTTTATTGATGCGCTCGCAAAGGGAGCTGAGAGATGCGGAATTTCACGAGAAAACGCTATAAGATACGCCGCACTCACCGCGCGCGGAGCAACGCGCATGACACTTGATACAAATACCGATCCTGCGACTTTATGCAAAAACGTTTGCTCGCCGGGAGGTGCCACGATAGAGGGAGTCAAGGTGCTTGAGGCACGCGACTTTGAGAATACCGTCTCCACGGCTATCGAAGCCGCGTTTAAAAGAACTAAGGAGCTTGGAAAATAGCTAATTACACATTGTTTGATGTTTTATCACACAACGTATAACAATTAAGGAGCGAAAAATTGAATTCAAAGAAGAGGCGGTGCGACATTCCGAGAGCTGTGCCGCTGATATTTGAATTACGTTCGCTCTTTTTATTTTCGTTACGGGTAAATAAATACCTTAAATACCTAAACACTTTTTCCCGAAAACCTATTGACAAAGTGATATCATTATGATATCATAAAAGCGTAAGAAAATCAAAACACAAAGGAGAAAACTATTATGACTGAAAAGATCTTACAAAACAAAAAGAACGGTATGGCGGTTCTCGTGATAACACTTGCCGCGCTTATCGGCGCGACAGCTCTTGCGATATTCGGCGGAATCCGTCTCGATGCGGGTGACAACACCGTCGGAGCTATTTGTCTCGCTACCGGACTTATCTTTCTTGCGATCGGTTGGATACCACTCTGCGGACTTCGCATACTTAAGCCTCAGGAGGCTCTCGTTCTTACCCTCTTCGGTAAGTATATAGGCACCATCAAGGGAGAGGGCTTCTATGCCGTTAACCCCTTCTGCTCTTCCGTTAACCCTGCGGCTCAGACCAAGCTCAACCAGAGCGGTGACGTAAGCACCGTTGAGAAGCCTGCCGTGGCAGCTGCCGCTAACAGCTTCCAGTTCGTTAACAAAAAGCTCTCGCTCAAAATTATGACTCTCAACAACAACCGCCAGAAGATAAACGATTGCCTCGGTAACACCGTTGAGATCGGAATTGCGGTAACCTGGAGAATAGTTGACACGGCTAAGGCGGTATTCAACGTTGACAACTACAAGGAATTTCTTTCCCTTCAGTGCGATGCTTCTCTCAGAAACATCGTAAGACTCTATCCCTACGACGTAGCACCCGGCATTGATACCACCGGCGACGGTATGGCAGACGATGGAAGCCTCAGAGGCTCCAGCGAGGTAGTTGCATCAAGAATCAAGGACGAGATCCAGGCAAGAGTTGAGAATGCCGGCATCGAGATCGTTGAGGCAAGGATCACTTATCTTGCATACGCGACCGAGATCGCGGCAGTAATGCTCCAGCGTCAGCAGGCATCCGCTATCATCGATGCAAGAAAGATGATCGTTGACGGTGCCGTTGGAATGGTGGAAATGGCTCTTGAGAGACTCTCCGCGAACGATACCGTAGTTCTCGACGAGGAGCGCAAGGCTGCTATGGTTTCAAATCTTCTCGTAGTTCTCTGCGGTAATAAGGACGCTCAGCCCGTCGTCAACTCCGGAAGTCTTTATTAATGGAGAAGAACGATAAGAAGCAGGTTCCGTTAAGACTCAATGCGAAGCTTTACGAGGATCTCGCCTCCTGGGCAGAGGACGATTTTCGTTCCATTAACGGTCAGATAGAATATCTTTTGACCGAATGCGTTAAGCAAAGAAAGAAAAACGGACGCCACGTGCCAAAAACGTTTGAGGGCAAAAAGGACTCTTAAAACCATCGTTTTGGCAACTTTTGTTTACAAATATAAGTATAAACAATAAAAACCAAGGCTAAATTTCTTGCTCGCGTGAGCATTTGATTTAGCCTTGGTTTTCTTTTTTATAAGGTTCTCGTTTTCATATCACGGCGATCTGATATAAGGCGAGAAAGCTTCAAGCTTTAAAGCTTAAGCCTTTACCGTGAAGGTGATCACCGCCTCGTCACCGAGAGTGGAAACTACCGTGAAGGTGTATCTAAGCTCGTTGCCGAAATCGTCGGTAACGGTGGGCATCGTATATCCCTCAAGGAAAACGTACGTATCGTTTGAGGTTTTTACGAACTCGATGAGGTTATCCTCAGTGCCGTAGGGATCTGACGGATCGGTGTTGGTATTATAAATATAGTAATATTCTTCGCCGGAGACGATTTCACTGTAAAGAGGTGAGTTTACGTGGTAAACTACTATACCGTCGTTTGTGAAATATCCGTATCCGCCACCGTTAAGCGCGTTGTTCGTGTAGTAAACGATAACGTAGTATTCCTGATATGCGCCAAGCTTTTCGTCCCAATTGTTCGCGATGATTATAGTATCACCGTTCTCCGAGAAATCCTCGAGAGTGAGAGTGATGCTTCCCTCTTTTATAGCTACGAGTCTTGACGTCGTGATCCAACCGAGGTTTATCTTCGTGTAAGCGTTATGGTCGCCGATCATAAAATCCATTACGTCAAAGCCTGCCATAGGATGATCTACGTAAGCGTTATCGTAATAATCCTCAGCACCGAGGATATGAGCAAACTCGTGAATATAGGTGTAGGGATTCATCGTATCGTCATCGAAATATCTGTCACCTTCTTCATCGTAGCACTCGTAAATGAACTGATACGGTGCCCATACGTAATCGTTTGCGCTGACACCGTCGTACTCATAATATTCGTCCGCCGCGTCGGTGTATAAATTCCAATAGCGGAACGCCCAATAGAAGTCTTCCTCCTTGGCGTCGAGAGTATTTACGAGAACGATCGCATCGATGATTCCGTTATTATCCGAATCAAACTCGGAGAGGTCCATTATTCCGGAAAGATAGGCGAGTGCCTCATCGATAATAAGCTGCTCACCGTTTGACATCTCTTCACCGTAATAGCTGAAGGTCGCGTCGTAATAGTACTGACTGTTGTACTTCGGCTTGAACCAGAAATCAAGCACGGTTATATCAAGATCGAGCTTTCCGTAGCTGGATATGTAATAATAATCGTATACCGAATAGTAGTCGTTTACACCATTCTTCAAGAATACGTTTTCAATAGCATCGGTGGTGTATCCCTTGCTCGATGCAAGAGCGTCACTGAATTCAACGGGAATAACGAGCACTGCGGGAGAGCCCGTAGTGGGACATCCGTCGATATACAAGCCTTGATCTGTTACGTCCTTAACGTTCTCTGCCTTCGTGAAATCGACCTCATATACACCGTCGTTAGTTTCGGGAAGACCTGCACCCTCGTTGGTCATAACGTCGTAGTCGTTATAATCACCGTTTCCGCTGTCCTCGGTCTCGGTATAAGCGTAAAGCTCTACGTAAGATTCACCCGAGTAGTAATAGAAAATCACGTCAATATAAACGTCACCGTTTGAGTAGTAATACCACGTATCCCCTTCGTCATCCTCGGTGCCGTCAAAGGTATAGCTTTCGAAAAGCTCAAGATAAGCCTCAAAATCCGCCTCTGTATTGCCTACGGTGTAGAAATACACTCCAAAATATGAGTATTCGCCTTCGGTTTCAAAATATTCTTCAAGTCCGTACTCATTGCAAGGAATAAAAGGAAGAACGAAGCCGACGTTGTCGTTCATAAGAGTCTTGTCGGATGCGGAAAATTCGGTA
>JBGVKA010000207.1:0-3336 GCA_045129715.1 Eubacteriales bacterium
GCATATGGAGCCCGATCATTCGGCAAGCATCATTCACTTCACCCGTGCGTACCCCAACACGAAGATCGTTTCATCTCAGAAGGCATTCGCAATGATGAAGAGCTTTTTCGGAACCGATTTTCCCGAGAAGCAGATGATCGTCAAGGACGGAGATAAGCTTAGCCTCGGAAACAGAGAGCTCGTATTCGTCGGAGCACCTATGGTGCATTGGCCCGAGGTCATTATGACCTACGACACGCTTGAAAAGGCACTCTTCTCTGCAGATGCATTCGGCAAATTCGGACCTCGCAAGCTCGATGAGAGCTGGGTAAACGAGGCGAGAAGATACTATATCGGTATCGTCGGAAAATACGGACCTCAGGTTCAGGCTCTTCTCAAAAAGGCTAAGGATCTTGAGATAAACACTATCTATTCCTTACACGGCCCTACGCTTGACGAAAATATTCCCTACTATATAGGTCTTTACAATACCTGGTCAAGCTATACGCCCGAGGAGGACGGAATACTTATCGCATACACCTCGATATACAAGAATACCGAGGCGGCGGCAAAGATGCTTTACGATACGCTTAAGGAGATCGGAAATGCTCCGGTCGAGATAAGAGACCTCGCAAGATGCGATATGCACGAGGCGGTAGCGTTAGCCTTCAAGTACTCTAAGATCACTTTGGCATCCCCCACCTACAACGCCGACGTATTCCCTTTTATGAAGGAATTCATCAACCAACTTACCGAGCGCAACTTCTCAAACAGAAAGGTAGCCCTTATAGAAAACGGAAGCTGGGCACCTATGGCGGCAAAGGTTATGAGAGGAATGCTCGACGGCTCTAAAAATCTCACCTTCACCGAAACGACCGTAACGGTAAGATCGGCACTGAACGAAGAGAGCGAGGCAAAAATAACCGACCTCGCAAAAGAGCTTATTGCTTAATAAAATAAAAAACAAAAATATAAAAATGTAAATAAAACTTTCTATTTGGAGGAAAATATTATGAAGAACGTTAAATTTTATATCTGTGAAAAATGCGGAAATATCGTACAGAAGATCTATGATTCCGGAGTTCCGGTAGTTTGCTGCGGACAGAAGATGACTTATCTTGAGCCCGGTGTCGTTGAGGCGAGCCGCGAGAAGCACATCCCCGTTGTCAATGCCGAGGGAAACACCGTTAAGGTCATCGTTGGCTCGGTGCTTCACCCCATGGGCGAGGATCACCACATCGCGTGGGTATATCTCGAAACGGACAAGGGCGGACAGATGAAGCATCTTGACGTTGATGCATCTCCCGAGGTAATCTTTACTCTCGGAGACGAAAAGCCCATCGCGGTTTACGCATACTGCAACCTTCACGGTCTTTGGAAGGCAGACGTATAATCAAAGCTACTATAGGAGAAAAATACTATGTTAAACAAAAAGGTTCACGAGCTTCTTAACCAGCAAATAAACAAGGAATTCTACTCCGCATATCTTTATCTTGATTTCTCAAACTATTTTAAGGCGGCAGGTCTTGACGGCTTTGCAAACTGGTATATGATCCAGGCGCAGGAGGAAAGAGACCACGCAATGCTCTTCTACACCTATCTTCAGAACGAAAATATGCCCGTAACTCTCGAAGCAATAGATAAGCCCGACAAGGTTTTCGAAAGCCATATGGACGTTCTTAAGGCAGGACTTCACCACGAGGAATACGTAACCTCGCTTATCAACGATATCTACGGTGCGGCATATGACGTAAGAGACTTCCGCACCATGCAATTCCTTGACTGGTTCGTCAAGGAGCAGGGCGAGGAGGAGACCAACGCCAACGATATGATAACCAAGATGGAGCTCTTTGGCTCCGATCCCAAGAGCCTTTATATGCTCAATCAGGAGCTCGCGGCAAGAGTTTACACGGCTCCCTCCCTCGTTCTCTAAGAGAACTAAACAAAAAACAATTAATTGAAAGGATTTTATTATGAAAAAATATGTTTGTGACGTATGCGGTTGGGTATACGACGAGGAGCTCGGTGATGCGGAAAACGGCATCGCTCCCGGCACTAAATTCGAGGACCTTCCCGACGATTTCGTTTGTCCTCTTTGCGCTGTAGGAAAAGAGAATTTCAGCGAAACCGAATAAATAAAATTCAAAACTCAAAAGCGCCGTCTTGATCTTAAGGCGGCGCTTTGTATTGACTTTTTGGGAGATATTTCTCTTCCAATATATAGAAGTCTCAAAAAAATATTGACATACGAACTAAATCAATGCTATAATATTTTTAACCCAAATTTATAAAAAGGAGATAAACAATGAACGCTTTACTTAACACAGACGGCAGTCACTGGCTTGATTCCGCTATCAGCGCGTTAAGCGGTTGGGTGCTCAACACCGGAATCAAGATCATCGTTTCACTCGTCGTTTTGACGGTATGCTTCCGAATCATCAAGAGGATCACGAGAAGGATCACCAAAAAAGGCGAAAGCGGAAAATACGACAAAACCATTACCAAGACCTTGGCTTACGTATTCAGCATCGCGGCAAAGACCTTGGTCATCGTTTCAATTATCAGATATCTCGGAATAGATACCAGCGGTATCACCGCTCTTATCGCATCCCTCGGTGTGTGCGTAGGTCTTGCCGTTAACGGTGCCGTTTCAAACCTTGCCGGCGGAGTTATCATTCTCGTTACAAGGCCCTTCAAGGTTGACGATTATATCGAGGCTCAGGGCGTTTCGGGTACGGTTGAGGACATACATATGATATGCACCAAGATACGCACTCCCGATAACAAGGTCATCTACGTTCCCAACGGATCTCTTGCAAACGGCAATATAATCAACTATTCCGAAAAGGATACGAGAAGACTTGACATCAAGTTTTCTATCGCATACGAAAGCGATTACGAGAAGGCAAAGTCTCTTATTTGGGACGTCGTCACCTCTCACGAGCGCGTTCTCTCCGATCCTACTCCCTTCGTAAGAATGACCGAGCACGCTGACAGTGCGATCACTATTACCGCTCGCGTTTGGACGAACAATGCGGATTATTGGAACGTAAACTTCGATCTTCTTGAATCTGTTAAAAAGGCTCTTGACGATAACGGAATCGAAATTCCCTACAACCAGCTCGACGTTCACGTTAAGAACGGCTAATTTAAAGGACTTTATAAAAGAACGGCTCACCCGTGGTAAAGCGAGTGAGCCTTTTATTTTTACCGCCGAACGCATACGGCGTCGCGACTCTCAGTGCATAAGGATGGAGTCAAGCAAGGCACCGCATCCCTTATAAATATCGTCAAACGCGATATCGAATCTATCCGAGTACCAAGGGTCCGCAACGTCACCGCCCGCGGATGTAAATT
>JBGVKA010000208.1:0-6113 GCA_045129715.1 Eubacteriales bacterium
CCTCGCTCCAGAACTGCTTAACGGTTCCTGCGATAACGGGACCGCGCCATACTACAGGCTTTGTTTCCTCGTCTACGAGAAGGTTCAAGCTCATAACCTCAATTCCCGTTTTGGTGATCGCGGGGAACATTCCAAGGTCGGAGCCTTGAATATTTCCACCCTTAAGTCCAAATGCCTTAGGAATAGAGGGACCTGTGATATCTGCATCGAGAATAGCCGTCTTGTATCCTCTGCGCTGCATCGTTACCGCCATCATCGAGGTTACGAGCGACTTACCAACGCCACCCTTACCGCTGACGATACCGATAACTCTTTTTACGTTACTTGCCTTGTTTCCGGGCTCAAGAAAAGACTCTTTAGAGCATTTGCTCGAGCAATTGGAACAATCGTGATTACATTCTGCCATTTTTTATCTCCTGTTTTTTTGAAAAATACTAATTAAATTGAATTAATAGTAACCTTATCGTCAGAAACGTCAAGGTGTATACCGATGATCTTCTCGGGATATTTCTCGACAATTGTATTTGCAATAAGATCCTCAGCGTTGCGCTCTATAAATCTTCTCATATTACGAGCTCCGAATTTCTCGGAGAATGATTTTTCTGCAATATACGAAACAAGAGCATCCGAGTAGGTAAGACGCATTCCCTTATCATCAAGAGCTGCGGTAAGCTTCGAGAGCATGATTTTTGCAATCTCCTCGAAGTTTTCCTTAGTCAAATGATTGAAGGTGATGATCTCGTCGATTCTGTTTATGAACTCCGGTCTTAAGAATCCAAAGAGTGCCTTTTCGGTCTTTTCTTTTGCTAAGACCTCACGCTTTTCAGAAAATCCGGAAATCGAAGATGAAGCCTCGCTTCCCGCATTCGTCGTCATAATAATTATAGTGTTTTCGAAGTTGACGACTCTTCCCTGCGCATCCGTGATCTTACCGTCGTCGAGAATCTGAAGAAGGATATTCAAAACGTCGGGATGAGCCTTTTCAATTTCATCGAAAAGAACCACGGAGTAAGGACGTCTTCTTATCTTCTCGGTAAGCTGACCCGCCTCATCGTATCCTACGTATCCGGGAGGAGCTCCTATGATTCTTGATACCGCAAATTTCTCCATAAATTCAGACATATCAAGTCTTATAAGAGCCTCGGGCTGTTTAAAGAGCTCGGTGGAAAGAACCTTAACGAGCCCGGTCTTACCGACACCGGTAGGTCCTGCGAATATCATAGAAACTGGATTTCTTCTGTACGATATACCGGTTCTCTTCCTTCTTACCGCTCGAACGACAGCATCCACAGCTTCACTTTGTCCTATTATCTGCGATGCTATACGCTCCTTTAATCCTACGAGCTCGCCCATCTCACCTTCCTTGATATCTGATGCGGGAATTCCCGTCCAGATCTCAACTACGTTTGCAAGGTCGTTTACCGAAAGCGAAAGTGTCGATATGATTTCGGATATTTCCCTTTGTCTTTCCTCAAGTCTCAGAAGCTGAACCTTAACGTCTGCGAGATTTTTATAATTTTCCTCGGTTTGACCGTCGGGCTTCTCGAGTAACGCCTCAAGCTCCGTCTTTTTTGCGCTGAGCTCGGTTATCGACTTGAGATTGCGATTGTTCTCGTTGATCTCCGGAGACGACAAAGCGGCACGCGAGGCTGCCTCGTCTATAAGGTCGATAGCCTTGTCGGGTAAAAATCTATCGGTTATATATCTTTCGGAAAGAATTACCGCTGCTCTTGCCACCTCGTTGGTGATCTTTATTCCGTGATAAGCCTCGTAGTAGTTCTTAATTCCCTTTATCACATCGATAGTTTCATCGATAGAGGGCTCATTTACCATAACGGGCTGGAATCTACGCTCAAGCGCGCTATCCTTTTCGATGTGCTTCCTGTATTCCTTGAGCGTCGTTGCGCCTATGACCTGTATTTCTCCTCTTGAGAGAGCCGGCTTAAGCATATTCGCAGCACTCATGCTTCCCTCGGAGTCACCTGCTCCGACTATGTTGTGGACCTCGTCAATAACGAGTATTATATTTCCCGCAGTCTTTACTTCCTTAATAAGACCGAGGATTCTTTGCTCAAACTGACCTCTGAACTGGGTGCCGGCAACAAGTGCTGTAAGATCAAGGAGCCATACCTCAGAATCCATGAGCTTCTCGGGAACCGCCTTGTCCATAATTTTTTGAGCTAAAGCCTCGGCAATAGCCGTTTTTCCTACACCGGGCTCACCAATAAGACAAGGATTGTTCTTTTGTCTTCTGCAGAGTATCTGGATAACTCTTTCAAGCTCTCTGTCTCTGCCGACTATTCTGTCTATCTTTCCTTCCGCCGCCTTTTTTGTGAGCGACGTGCAATACATATTAAGGAATTTACGCTCCTTTTCCTTGGGAGTGCCTTCCTTTTTATCCTTCTCACGCTTTGGCTCTTTACTATTCTTTTGATTTGCGGGGCCGAATCCAAGCCCTGAGAAGAATTTATTAAGATCTATTGCCGGTGCTCCTCCATCGTCCCCCTCGGAAACGTCAAGCATATTTTCGGAAACCTCTGCCATAGCGTCCTCAAGCTCGCCCGACATCGATTCTATGGTCTCCTCGGACATTCCCATTTGCTTGAGCATATTATCAAGAGGCTTTATGCCCATTTCGTGAGCACAAACGAAGCAAAGACCTTCATTGGTTGTTTTTCCGTTTTCGTTTTTGGTTATAAAAACTGCCGCAGGGCGTTTTTTACACCTAACGCACATTGGTAAATTCATCTGTTAGTACACCTAAATTCCATTTGTTATAAGATTAAAATTTCATAAGAATAGCAAGCGGATTGATATTTCTTATGAAGGTTGATACGGGACCGTTTGCAAAATCGGGATACGCCTTGTAAACCATAGACGCGATAACGCAAGCGAGAACCGTCGCGATCATACCGCCCGTGAGTAATCCGAGAACCTTGTTAACGCGCCCAAGAAGTCCTTTTTTAACGCACTTATCAAGTATCGCGATGAGCATCTTCGTAATTAAAAGTGAAACGAAGAAAAGAATTACGTAGGTTACCACGACCGCGATAAAATTACCTACGGGGAGTGCCATTTTTCCCGAGATCGCATCGATTATAGCATCTGCGCTCGTGAGATTCTCGGAGGTTGTAATATCTATTTTAAACATCTCTGCCGCAAGCTTAAGAAGAGTGGGCAAGGATTCGGATGCAGTTTCATGCGTTATATCCGGGCAACGCGCCATGAGTGACGAGTATATCCAGCCGTGAACCTTATCTGTAAAAAGAGGTCTTGTCCACACGTTGATTATAGGTGCGGCTGTAACGATAGTGAGACAGATAGTGAAAACGAGCTTCAACGGCTTGCTGACCGTTGCAAAGAATCCCTTTTTATAGCCCAACAAAAGACCTATCACGATAATGATCGGTAACAATAGATCAAGTACTGTCATTATAAGGCTCTCATCCTTTCATAATTTTAAATCATATGATATTATACAACTATTTAATTATAAAGTCAATAACGGCAAACGTAAAATAAACCTTATTTTATGACAACGTTCCCGTTACCGTACACGCGCATAAGTCTGTCTATTACCTCATCCTTCGCACTGATGGTCAAGTTCTTCATAGAGACGTATTTTTGCGCCGAGGCATCGTATATGACTATCGAGGCTCTTCCCGGATTGAGATTTGCGAGTCTGTATATAGGCGTTACCTTATCCTCCGAAAGCGTATCGATCTTTATAAATACTCTGAGCTTGCTCTCGTCGGTCCGGGTGTTTGCCGAGCTTGAATTTTTGAGCTCCTGCTCTTTTTTAAACGCGGCATTGCTGAGAAGCGGTTTTATAGAGGAAAGAATGATCTTGTTCGGCTCTCCCTCCTCTTCGCTTACTCTACCGTTGATTATTACCGCGTTTTCCTCGTTGAGCTCACCCGATATCGAGGCGTATTGCTTGGCAAAAACGATAACGTCTATCTCGCCAATACGATCCTCGACTGTTATAAACGCCATGACGTCTCCGTTTTTGAGAGTTTTTGTTCTTTTAGCCGTAATTATACCGGCGATACAAACCTTTGCAGAATCGTGATATTTTTCCTTAAGCTCGCCTTCCTCCGAGGATGCGTTTGCAATATCGGATATGCTCGAAAGAGACAAGGAATCAACGTGCAAGGAATAATCGTCTATCATATGTCCCGAGAAATACATTCCCGAGCTTTCCTTTTCAAGAAGCAGGAGCTCCTTTAACGGATATTCGGCAACGTCGGGATACTGATATCCGCTCTTCTTTTCGGAGGCTGTAGAGCTTACCATAGAGAACATGTCCATCTGTCCCGAAATATTGTTTCTCTTTCTTCCCTGCTCGGATTCAAGAATATCCTCATAGGATGAAAGCAACGCACTTCTCGGTACGCCGAGCGAATCAAAAACTCCGCACTTTATAAACGATTCAAGCGTTCTCTTGTTTATATCACTGTCGGTAAGCCTTGAAACAAAATCGTCAAAGCTTTTATATTTTCCCGATTTACGCTCTCTGACGATCGCTTCGGTGAAGTTCCTGCCAACGTTTTTGATAGCAAGAAGACCGAATCTGATAGAGCCGTCGTTAACAGAGAAATCGGAGCTGCTGACGTTAACGTCGGGAGGTAACACCTTCACGCCGAGCTTTGCGGCATCGGCTATATATTCGCGAAGCTTATTCTGATTATCAAGAACGCTTGAAAGAAGTGCCGCGAAATATTCTGCGGGATAATGAGCTTTAAGATACGCGGTCTGATAAGATATGACGCCGTATGCGGTCGCGTGGCTCTTATTAAAGGCGTATTTTGCAAAGCCGACCATCTCGTCGAATATATCATTCGCTGCCCTTGGGCTAACTCCTCTTTCAACGCAACCGTTAATAAAGCTCTCGCGCTCCGCGTTCATTGCGTCCGTCTTTTTCTTCGACATTGCACGGCGCACGATATCCGCTCTTGCGTACGAATAGCCTGCGAGCAAGCGGCAGATCTGCATTACCTGCTCCTGATATACTATACATCCGTAGGTTACGTCAAGGATACTGCTAAGCTCGGGTATCGCGTAGGTGATCTCCTCCTTGCCGTGCTTGCGCGCGATGAAGGAATCGATCGAATCCATCGGTCCCGGTCTATAGAGTGCTATGACCGCTATTACGTCCTCAAGCGTCGACGGCATAAGCTTGCTTAATACCTGCTTCATTCCGCCGGACTCAAGCTGGAAGACTCCGTTTGTTTTCGCTTCGCAAAGCAGATCAAAGGTCTTTTTGTCGTCAAACGGAACCTTCGAGAGTGAAAACTCGGGATCCTTCTCACGTATTTTACACTCAGCATCGTGCAGGACGGTGATGTAACGAAGTCCCAAAAAGTCGAATTTAACAAGACCGAGTCTTGCATCAGTATTCATATCAAACTGAGTAACTATACCTGTTCCGCTATATGAGAGCGGTACGTACTCGTAGGTAGGCTTTTCCGTAATTACGACGCCTGCTGCGTGAGTGGATGCGTGTCTCGGCATTCCCTCAAGACTTTTACTGATATTGATAAGGCGTCTTACGTCTGCATCGGTTTCATAAAGAGCCTTAAGCTCCTTAGAGCGAAGAGCATCCTCGATCGTTATATTCATTTCGCGAGGAATAAGCTTAGCGACCGTATCAACGCGTGAGTACGGCATACCGAGAGCTCGTCCCACGTCTCTTACCGCCGCCCTTGCGGCAAGCATACCGAAGGTGGTAATCTGTGCGACTTTATCGTCTCCGTATTTACGCTTGACGTAATCGATGACCTCTTCTCGTCTGTTGTAGCAGAAATCAATATCAAAATCGGGCATCGAAACACGCTCGGGATTCAAGAATCTTTCAAAGAGCAAGTCAAATTCCATAGGATCCACGTCGGTGATGCCAACGCAGAATGCAACGAGACTTCCCGCACCCGATCCACGACCCGGACCAACGGGGATATCGTTACGCTTTGCATAAGCAACGAAATCACTGACGATCAGGTAATACGCGTTGAAGCCCATCGAATCTATTACCGAGAGCTCGTAGTCCATTCTTTCGATATATTATTCTTTTTTGTGCTTTATAAATGAAAATCTTCCGTTTCTTTCGTGCTTTT